>JBBSNR010000155.1:0-6901 GCA_038260635.1 Phormidesmidales cyanobacterium | reverse complement strand
GTGGCAACGTTGGAAGACATACAAGGGCGGGCATTTGCTATGGTGGTCTGGCTGAAAACTGGCGGTGAAAACAGCGCAAGATCACAAGCCTACCGCAATTAGAGCCGGCTTTGAAGCAGCCAAACCCCAGCCCTGTTTCTCTCCTGGTTTCGCTATGCCCTGACTCGCCTGCACCGACCCCCTATCAGTCCACAAATAGCCCTAGCCGCAGCCCTGCTTTTGTCTCCCGATTGTCTCTCTAAAGATCATAAAGTTCTACAAACAACTGTGTATTTTCCTTTATATAAAGCCTGTAAAGCTTTTGCCCTGAGTGCGCTGTCGACTATGGCGTTTACTTTGGCGCTGTTAGGAGACTTCTCGGGCGACTCTCAGGCGATCGCTCAGCAAGTCAGCCCCCAGCTGCGGCAGTATTTTCTCTCCAATCCGCTCACCGCCAGGCCACGCGACCCGCTGCTGCCGGTGATTTCGGTCGAGAGGCCGCTCAGCCCGCTGGAGTTGAGTGCCCTCTCAGACGAGCTAGATCAGCTCAATCAGACCGCTCAGGCGCAACTGGCCGCAGGACAAACTGACGCAGCTTTTCAGCTTTTGCTGCAAGAGCTGCGTCTGCGGCGGGTTTTTGGGCCGGTCGCAGAATTTAATGCGCTCAGTCAGACCGCAGTCCTGGCTTGGAATCAGCAGCGCCCGGTAGAAGTACAGCTGCTGACGTTGCGGACTAGAGAGATCTGGGAAACAGTGCAGGCAGCGCTAGGCGAAATGGACGCCCCTCGGGCACTGGGAGAAGAATCGCCTGAGGTGCTGGCAGATAACCCTGAGCGCGTTTTAGTGAGCGGTGACGCTAGTTCGGATAGGGCGGTACTGACGGCGATCGCCCAAACTTTCACCACCCTGCGAGACATTGACTCCGCTGTCAGCGTCTACCAAACGCTGATTGACCTCACTGCGGCTCAAGGGGAAGATCCTGCGGTTCAGCAAAAGGCGCTGGCCGAGCTGCATTTGGCGTGGTTTCAGTTTGCCGAGGCTGCCGATGTTTATCTAGCGCTGCTGAATCAGGCCAAGGATAACGGCAATCAGCTGGATGAAATTGTCAATTTAGAGCAGCTGGCCTATAGCTATCAGCAGGCCGACTCGCTGGCCTACGCTGTGCGGGCACAGACAGACCTGCTGGCCCTTTATCAGGCACAGGGCGAATTGGAAAAACTGCCGGGGCTGCTGGTCGCGATCGCCCAAAACTACCGCGCCCTCAACCTGCCGAAAACCGCCATCGAATACTATCGGTCGGCCTACAGCGCCGCTCAGCGATTTGAGCAGTTCAGCTTCTCGGCCCGCGTCTTGCAAGATCTGGGCGCACTCTACGAGGCTGTAGCGCTGAATAATGAAGCCCTCGGCGCTTACAATCTGCTGATTCCAGTGGAGCAACAGGCTTACAGCGACTACGGGGTGATGAACGCCTACGACAAAATTGGCCAGCTTCAGCGCCGCCAGGGCAATCGCTTTGAAGCTTTGAAGGCGTTTGAGCAGGCGCTGGCGATCGCCAACCGCCTCAGCCTGCGCGAAGCTTACTTTATTGAACAGATTGAGTCAGTCACCCCATCTCCCGGTGGCAATCTGTAGCTGTGCAGGGCACGGGGCCGATTTTAGCGGTCAGTTTTAGCGGTCAGTTTTGTTTGGCGATGCGGGCGATCGCATAGCGGGCGGCGGCCAAACTCAAGCGGGCCTGCTCTGGCGGTGTGAGGCTATCCCACTCAGCTGAGCGGACTGAGCGGATCGTGGCTTCTACAAATTCTTCAGCGCTGTTGCCGCGCATTGCCAGGGCCATGGGCCGGGCCATTACCTGCAAATCCGATTCTGCTACGTAGGTGAGCTGGTCGCGCACACAGGCGAGCATCTGCGCCATCATCGGCTGACCGCTGCGAACGACCTGCTGCGCTTTTTCGCCAATCTGGGCGATCATCGCTGGCGACAGACGATTGGCAAATTTCTGCTGTAGCTGAGCAATTATGCCGTCACCCCATACCTGAGTGAGCTGCTGCGAAAGTCCCTGCCAGCCTTGAGCGGCTTCGGCCTCAGAAATTTCCAACACCTGTCCCGCCGCTTCAGCGCGGGCAGCATAGTCTACTGCCATCTCAGCAGATAGCCAGGGGTAGCAATCTGCATCTAGAACCGTTTGCAGCAGCTCAGCCTGGGCTGCTGAGATTGCCCTGTCCTGGTCGCCGGAAGAGGATGAATGATTGACCATAGTTGCGCGGGGCCTGACGTAAGTAGAATTATGGAACGTGACAGAGAAGGGATACAGCTTTGGTCCCAATCGTTCCGCACGGCTGACCAAATCTCTGTTAATTACTCCACCACTACAAACTCTAGCAGCCGCCCATCAGACTGACTGCCAAACCGGATTTGAGTCCCTGAGCAGAGAGTGATTTCTCGGCGATGCACCTCTCGCCAGCTACCGTCCTGCCGGTAAAAAGTGCCGTAGCGAGAATTATCCCGCAGGAAATAGGCCGTCTCCCGGTCCCCGCCAGTCTGCTGAGCCGCCACCCGCCGATGAAATATTTCAGCGTGGCTGCTAGAGACCCAGGGTTCAGAAATAACTAGGTCGTTGGCATCCGGTCTGCGGCCAATCCGCATCACGTCGCTATAGATCGGCCAAACGTTTTCGGGATGGTCTGAGTCGCGTAGCATCGCCTGCTGGCGGCGAGGCAAAAAGTTGGTGTGCGCGTTGATTTGAGTGGTTTCTTCAGAGAGCAGCAGCGCGCCGTCAAAGTCTGGGTGCATGTAGAGTACAGGCAGGGTCCAGGCGGGCTGGTTGAAGTGATAGAGAGTGAGCAGATGTTGACGGGCGATCGCCACCGCTTCGTCTACCGATTTGCGCTCGGCCAACGTCTGGGCAAATACCTGAATAAAGCTAATCGCCTCCTCATCGGCAATCGAGTCGCGCATCGCGACCACAGCCGGCAACCCATGGTGCAGCAGCACCTCAGCCAGGCTGCTGCGAGGCAGGGCAGTCTGCTGACTCTGCTCAGGCTGAGCCCCCCAGCAGGTATTAAAGACCGCTAGCTTTACCCGCGCCCGAGTTAACACCTGAGATAGCTCAGTCCCGCTCAGGCTGGCCGCCGACAAAAACAGCAGCCCCCCATCGGGCCCCGGCACCCCATGGCCCGAATAGAAAAACACATTGTATCCTCCGCTCTCCAACGCCTGAGTGAGCGCTGCGGCACTGGGCTGAAGCAGCACATCAACTCGTCTTTGGGCGGTAGGCCGCAGACCTAAGTCGCTGCTCTGCTCTAAAATCTGCTTCAGCAGCGTGGCCTCTTGCTCTAGCTGTAGTCGGGCAGCTAGCGGCTCTGGATTTTCGCCTGGGCTATCTTGGCCCAGCACCAGCAAAATCTTCAGCGACTTATCTAGAGGCACCGGTTCTAGGCGCTCTACATTGCTGCTGGTGCGGCTGAACAAAATTTTTCGGTTGAGCGACAGCGCCCGGCTGCCCGGCTGAGGCTGCATAATTTCCCAGGGCAAGGCAATCAGCGCCGGATCGCGAATTTCTAGCCGCAGACGCAGCGGCAGTTCCTGGCCGATAGCAATGCCCTGAGACCGGTCTAAGGCGCTCTTCACTGGCCCACTAAACAGCCACTGCCACAGATTCACACCCAGCTGCTGCATGTAACGGCTGCTGTAGCTCGCTGGCTGACCACTCGGATCTAGCCCCTCAGCAAATTCATCGACATCTTCGAGCACAAACTGCGGAATGTAAGCAGAGGGAATGTGCGGCACCTGAGGCAGCCCGCGCAGCGAAAACACCGACTGCCAGCTCTGCCAGGCCTGAGCGAGCGGCTGGCTCCACCCACAGTCGTAGTGAACGTGACCGCTAGGATAGGGCGCTCTGAGCACCCAAATGGCGAAGCGATCGCGCTGCTCCAGCAGGCTATCTACCGCTAACCACAGACATAGAGAATCTTGAGACATCAGCTACCACAACTTCCCTTCTGGGTAGGCTGCAAATCTTTAATCGGCTCCGAGACCATCGCAACTTGAGAGGCCACTACCCAACCTTCGCTGCCGGGTGAGAGAATCAGCGGTCGGTCGATTTGAGTAGACTCGGGCGGGTTCAGAGGTTTACTTCCGGTGGCTGCTGGATCAGGTGCATCTGTCTCGGCGGGCACATCTGCCAGGGTCTCTCCTGAAGGAATGGAACACAGCTTAAGCTGCACCCACTGAGACTGGTCATCGGCAGTTTGCTTGCTGATCACCCGGACGATGCCGCCAGTCGGAATTGTGCCTGGGATGACATTGGTGGCCGCGCCCGCTGCTGGGCTGGGATATAGGGTCAGCGGCGAGAAGCCAGCCCCATTTGGGTTGCCATTGGCGCTGCCGCCTGAGCTACTGATTCCAGGCACATCAGATTGTCGAATGCGCACATAGGCACCGACTTGGAGATCTTTCTGAAGGTTGACTGGCGGCGGACCATCGGCTGACGGCTGGCCAGGCGCTGGGCGAACCGCGCTGGTAGAATCGGCCTCACTGGATAGATCGTTGGGCAAATCAGCCGTCGCTGGCTGAAACCGCCAGCTCAAACCGGGCAACAAAAAATAGAGGATACCGCCGACAGCCGCAAGCAGTAGGATTGCCAGGCTAGCGACCTGCCAATTCACTGAATGGGATTTCCTCGGGTTCAAGTCGCCTGTTTTGTCAGAGGCTTTAGCAGAGAAGGGTTTGGTAGAAGCGGACTGCTGAGTCGTTTGAGCCGCGCTCCCGCTGCCCCTCAAAGGCGTCGTTCCGACATCGGCTAGTTCTCTTGGCACCATCCGATCTGAGTCGCTAGTGACTCGGGCGGTGAGCAAGCCGACAGTGACATTGTCATGACCGTTATACTTGTTCGCCAGATTGACCAGGCGCTTGCCGACTTCAGCCGTACTACCAGCATCCACTAAGGGCCGAATCACTGAGGGCCAGAACTGCTCGACGCGATCGCCATCGCTCAACCCATCCGAACACAGCAGAAACACGCAGGTTTGGTCGAGCACGAAGCGCTGCACCGTAGGCCGCAATGCCTGTGAAGATCCCATTCCCAACGCTTGAATCAGCGATCCTGATCCCGGCTGCAAAAGCACCTCCCGGTAAAGACTGCCGCCCAGCCGCACCTGCCGTGAAGCCACGTCGTCATCAAGCGTTACCTGCTGGCAGCTGCGCTGGCTGATGCGATAAGCCCGGCTGTCGCCCAGGTGAGCAATATAAACATCTGCGCCCTTTACTAGGGCTAGAACCACGGTAGTGCCCATACGATCACGCGCCTGCCGCTGCGCCTGGTCATTCTGTGCAGAAATTTCGTCATTGGCAGCGCAGATGGCTTCTTCGATGGTCAGGGCCAGTTCGGTGGCGCTCATCTCAGCTAAGTCAGCCGTTAAGGCTGGCTGGAGTCGCGACTGGATTGTGGTGATCGCCAGCTTAGAGGCCACGTCTCCCCCCTGATGGCCACCAATGCCGTCGCAGACAATCAGCAGCTGCGAGCTCATCCGGGTTTGTTCACTGCTCAGCGTTTGGGTGGTACCGCTGCTCGGATAGCAGGCATCCTCGTTGCGCTTGCGCGTCGGCCCCTGGTCGGTATAGACAGCCAGGTCATAGCTCACCGCCTGACTTTGCCCGCAAACGGTGATGGCTAAGCTCAGTCGCTCAGTCAGCTGCTCAGCGTTCAGCTGCTGGCCTTCTAAGTCCTCACACAGCCGCTGCAAAAATGCCTTAACAGCGGGACGGGCGCTTTGGGCTAAAGGCTGCCAGCTGCGGCCTAAATCGCTCAGTGTCGGGGTTGCCGCGCCCTCTCCTGAAATGGGTGGAGTCAGCTCCAACAGCCGCAGCACCGAACCATCCACGCGCAGCAGCGAGGGTTCTAAAAGGGTCGCCGCTACCTGCTCCGACTGCATCGCATCCCACAGCTGAGACATCTGCCAAAGCCAGCTCAGCTGCCGTAAGGGAGGCGCTTCGGGCCACTGTTCCCCGAACTGAGGGAGCAGCTCGGGGACGCTGCTCTGGTTATCAGCTGAGCTATCGGCTTGAAACGGAGTGGCTAGGGCAGCAGACTCTAGCATCAAGACGTAATCTTCATCGGGCGATCGCAGCACCGCATAGGGGCGAGGTACATGCAGCGGGTAGGCCGATAGATGCAGATAAGGCAGCAAAAAGTCGGGGAGCTCTGACAGAGACTCCGGTACCAAACCAGGCTTGGTATCTAAAAAAATTTGGTCTTGCTTGAGCAAGTAGCGCTGATTGATCAGAGCACCTGGCCGGAGCCCGCTCACCAAGTCGCCCACGCCCCACAGATAGTGATAGGGCAGCGCAGACTGACAACCCTGACAGACATCGGCCCCTTCTGGGTTGGCGGTTTTACAGCTAGGGTCGGGACAGTTAATCACTAAATAATGGGCCTTCAGTCAGGTGGGCCTTCAGTCAGGTGGCAGCAAAAGCTATGAGACAGCTGGTTCACCAGCGGCAGCCCCATCACCTCCTGCGACAACGCGAGGCAGGCCCATACTGTAGTTCAGCACACGGCTCTCCAGGTTATAGCTAATGTCTCCCGACTGTAGCAGGGCACGGACAAAATGCTCCAGGTCTGAGCCAATACGTCGCAAATTATAGTCTGTCAGCGCTTCTGAGTCATACTCATCTACTAGCTGGTCAAACTCACTGTTGACCTTACCAATGGCCTCATCATTCCAGACAAACTCGTTTTCGGGGTCAATGTTCAGGGTCAGCTCATTTTCGCTGGGTACCAGCTCATTGTTTTCGACGGTGGCTGCGTAAATTTGAATATGGCGGGTCGTAGATTTTAGCAGCATAGACAGATGACTCACAAAAACTGCAATTCAGAACAAAAACGGTTGAGGGTTTAGCCCAAACTGTTACCGAGTTCACT
>JBBSNR010000154.1:0-6926 GCA_038260635.1 Phormidesmidales cyanobacterium | reverse complement strand
GGTGACGATGACGACTATTGGCTATGGCGATAAAGCTCCCATTACGGTGGGCGGTCGGATCATTGCTCTACTGTGGATGCTGCTAGCAATGGGCATTACCGCTAGCCTGACGGCAACTATCACATCGGTTTTAACCACAGACCAGAGCGGTAAGCTCACTCAGTTTGCCGACCTCAAAGCGATGAAAGTTGGCAGTATAGAGGGCTCTAGCGCTGCTCAAGCATTAGAGCAACAGCAGATTTCATTTCAGTCTGTTAGTGGGCCAAAAGAAGGGTTGCGGGCTATTGATCAGGGAGATCTCGATGCGTTTGTCTACGATACGGTCCTGCTGCGCTACCTCAACCGAGAGTCTTTTCAAAATCGGCTGGCCATCGAGACTACCGGCATCCAAACTCGCCGCTATGTGTTTGCCATGGCTGACAATGACCCGATGTTGGAGCAGATTAGCGCTCAGGTGATGCAAGAGCAGAGCGAGTCAGACTGGCAGGATCTGCTGAAGCGCTTTTTGCCCAAATCAGAAAAATAGAACAGGTTCAAGACCAGCCGCCAAATGCGGAACATCATCATTCAGATGAACCACCACGCCATGCTCTGGGCCAGTTTCAGGAGATGGTACAGGCAAATCGGAAGGCAGACGCTCTAGCTCGGATGGAGACTGGGGCGGCGAAGAAAGTTCAGCTGTAGCCATGGCAGCCTGAGAACGGTGGTGTGGAGACTGAGGGAAAACAAAAAGAGTCCCCAAAACAGTAGACTTAACCTTCGAGTGCGCAACACTGGCTGCTGAGATAGTTGTTTTTCCTAGCTACTCACTTCGAGATCTTGCTGAGCGGCCAGCAGCATGTTTTTCATAGAGGGAAGTGAATGGCGATCGCCGAGCTTCCAGGGACGAGCGACCCACACCGTGCAGTTCCACTGCCAGGCGGCGGGCCAATCTAGTTCGTTCACGCCTCGCTCTGGCCTTGCTTCTAGCCTCTTTGCCCCACTGCCATGAGAGCTGTAGCCCCCAAATTGATGTGCCGATGAAGCAGCTAATCAGCAACCAGTGGCTCCAGCGATTGGGGTCAAAACCTGCACCGTCCATCAAACGTCATCCTTAGTTGGGAAAGACTCTCACCAATATTACTGCGGACAGCCGCTAAAATCAATCTGAAATTATTAGCCTTCCTGATTTAGCGCTGGATTCGGCCAGTCTGAACAGCGCCAATTAACCCTATTTAGCTCAATCTGTGAGGCATCCAGTTGAAATATACTCTTATTAGCCAACTTTCAGACTCGTCTACTGTAGCTACTGAGAACGATCCCGATCTATGATTTTGGTTGGTGCCGGCGATCTGCTTATTACAAATGATACTGTCTGCCTATAGCCTACTACACGACGGCAGCTGAGTTATTAAGTCTCCAGACCTGACATTTATCTGTATACGCTGACATTATTGAGATTTAGAAATTTTGCCTGCATCGGAGTGAAGCTCTCAAAGCTTTACTTATCAAGAGTAATAGCTATTTAGATACCTCAGTGTTTAAAAATGACTTGACCTTTATAGCCTTTCTAAATAAGAATGATTGCTAACTTAAAAGGAAAACCGTCATGACTTTTTTGTCAGATGCAGCCCTCAAAGATGAGTTGAATGCTAGAGGATATCGCTCGACCTCACAGCGGCAAAAAGTTTTGAGCATATTCACGGCGCTGACTCAGGGCGAGCATCTGAGCGCAGAAGACCTCCACAGAATTTTGGAGAACGACGGCGAGCGCATCAGCCTTTCTACGGTTTATAGAACACTTCACCTGATGGTTTATATGGGACTGCTACGAGAACTAGAGCTAGCTGAGGGACATAAGCATTACGAACTCAATCGCCCCATGCGTGACCATCATCACATTGTGTGCGTGCACTGCAATACAACTCTAGAATTTGCTGAGCGCTCTGTAGCCGAAATTGGCGAGAAAACGGCTAAGACCGCTGGTTACTATGTGCTCGATTGCCAACTCACCCTTTACGGTATCTGCGCGAGCTGCAAAGCAGAACAGAAAGGTTGAGAACGATTCACTGCATGGCGTGGGCGATCGCATAGCCTCTCTAGAGACTTTCGCAGTCTCTTCAAAGGAGAGTCGAGTGTCTCCGTCTACGGCAAAGACCAGGCTGAAGCCGTACGGCTGATGGATAGGGTGGGCTGGGTCTGACCCCCTGCCACCCTGTCCAATCGTTTTCTATTGAGCAGCTGAGCTGGTTTGATGCTCACTCGCCAACTCTTTAGAAAAGCTTCACGTTCAGGATACGATTTCTCAAATGTGATTAGACGAATGACAGTAAGATAAAACTCTGCGCTCCCTAATGGTGCCCAGAGTTTTGTAGCAGGGATAAGTCAGAGAGCATGGCGAAGATAGCGTTGTTGATTGGCGTAAGTGAGTACAATCCAGGGCTGAGCCCGCTGCCTTCAGCCGTAAAAGATATTGAAGCCATGCAGAGCGTCTTGCAAAATCCTGATCTGGGAGCCTTTGACCAAGTCAAGGTTTTGGCTAATCCTGACTGCCAGCTGATGAAGGATGAAATTGAAGCCGTATTTACCGCCTGTCACAAGGACGATCTGATACTGCTGTTTTTTTCTGGACACGGCATTAAAGACGATAAGAACAAACTGTATTTCGCCACCCGCATCACCCGAAAAAATGCCAAAGGAGAACTCACCCGTTCAACTGCGGTGCCAGCGCAGTTTATTCACGAGATGATGAGCTATAGCCGGGCAAGACGGCAGGCAGTCATTTTAGACTGCTGCTTTAGTGGGGCCTTTGATCCCTCTTTACAGGCAAAAGATGATGGCTCGTTCGATTTGCAGGGGCAGCTTGGCGCTGAGGGCAGGGTTGTTTTAGCGTCATCTAGCTCTACGCAGTACTCTTTTGAACAAAAGGACGCAGATCTATCGATCTATACTCGCCATCTGATTGAGGGCATCGAAACCGGTGCTGGAGATCTCAATCATGACGGGCAGGTGTCTATCCTTGAACTGCACGACTATGCGACCAAAAAAGTTCAGGAGGAAATTCCAGATGCAACGCCTAAGATAATTGTGCTTAAAGATAAGGGCTTTGAGATTATTTTGTCGAAAACAAAGGCCAAGGTCGATCAAGCGCTCACTCCGAGCAATAAAAAGATTGATCTTGGAGAAATTAAGCTAGAGAGCAACCAAGAGATAGAAAATCCGGTCTATAGTGCTATCCCTAGCCTACTACAGCCTCTCAAACCTTTAATCGAAAGATTGATTGAGCAGTTAAAGAACTATTATTTTACCCATAGTCCAGACGGTGGCGCTGTAGAGGCTGTTACTGTAGACGCTGTCCTTGAACTCATTCGACTGGCCTCAGATGCGGATTTTGTCTTTTTGATAAACAGCCCTCAGGATCAAAACAGCTGGCAGCTCAAGGGGCAAAGCGTCTTGAATAGAGAGATAGATGGATTTGACTACGCCGAGATGATCCGAGCCGAAGTGCTAGCGAATGTCTCAAGCGAATCTATCTTTACCGTCGGCCATCATGGGATATACCGCACCGTTGAAGCTGAAAAAGTTGAAGCCAAAAAACCAGCGGCTGCTAAAGCTTTTATATTAATACCCCTGGATTCGTCTGACTGCTCTGAATTTATGGCGGTTTGCGGGCTGTCAAAAGATTCGCATTGCTTAAACGATGCCTATACTAGAATTATTGCTAGCTTCTATAGCGCAACTCAAAGCCGCTACTGGCAGCCTTTGAGCGTTGAGGCCAGCATTTTAGATGACCTGAAGCGTGACTATGGATTTCTACCAATCTCTTTTTACAACAGAAGGTATGATCTTTTTTGCGATCGCCTCTCACAAATCGTCATCTATTTTGAGCCTATCCTCGACCTGAGGAAAATTGCCATCACCGGCTGGGAAGCCCTAGCCAGAGATCCGCAGAGTTTGACAGCACCAGTCGATCTCTTTGCGGCAGCAGAACTATGGGGACGCAAGTTTACCGTCCAGCTAGATATAGAGCTGCTCAAACGAGCAGCTGAGAGCTACCGCCAGGCCGGATTTGACGCCCGCAGAAACAGAAGAATAAACGAGATTAGCCCGCTGTCGGTCAATGTCTACCCAGAATCGCTGATGAGAACAGCGTATTTTGAAACGGTTCGTCAGATTACGCTGCCAGATGAAAATGGCTACACGCTGCTGCCGTCTGACAGCTTGGTTTTAGAGATTTCTGAAAAAGCTGACCTGCCCGCCTATCAGGACGGTGTTCGCCTGAAGTTTCCGCTAGAAGCCTTTAAAGAAAAGTTAATCCAGTACGCTCAGGAGCTGAGAATTCAGTTTGGTATTGACGATTTTGGCGTGGGCTATGCGTCGGTCTCTCGGCTAGCTGGTCTCAACCCGCCCCACGTCAAGATCGACCGAGATATTCTGCATCAGCAGCAGGCTGGCACCATCATTCGCTTTGTCGGTGAAATAGTGGCCAAGTCCAGCGAGCTTCACCTGGCAAAAATTATTGTTGAAGGGCTAGACGAATATTCACCGGTTACGCTGCATGACTTGCAGCAGCTAGGCGTGGCGTATGTTCAGGGATATATGATTGGTAAGGCTGAGCCTAGAATATACCGGCTGACGCCAGAAAAACGGAACTATTTGATGAAGTTGATTCAGGGCGGGGCGGATAGCGGGTGAGTGATGGCGGGTGAGTGTGGGAGGCAGGAGACAGGAAACAGGAGGCAGGAGGCAGGAGACAGGAGACAGGAGAGCGCTATTCCGTTGGGTTAGGTTTAAGGATGAAAAGATCGGGTTGAAGAGTGATTTTTGGTAGATGGAAGATGCTTACAGTGAGGGGAGCCTTTCGCTTTCGCTAGTATGAGTGCGCCAGATTTGGTTTCAACGGCTGTAGACGGTCTGTTTGTTTTTACTCGGTTTCCTCAGCCTGGGCGGACTAAGACCCGACTGATTCCGGCATTGGGCGCTGTGGGTGCTGCTGATTTGCAAAGGCAGATGACTGAGCATTTACTTAAGCGCTTCCAAAGATTTTGTCCTCAGCGGCAGCTAGCGCTAGAGGTTCATTTTGCTGGGGGCAGCTGTGAGCAAATGGCCGGCTGGTTAGGCGATTCGACCGTCCTAACGCCTCAGTGTGAGGGTGAATTGGGAGAGCGGCTAACGTTTGCTTTGAGGCGAGGGTTTACAGCTGGGCTAGAGCGGATTGTGGTGGTTGGCAGTGACTGCCCTGATGTCAGTGAGGTTCAGATAGCGCAGGCATTAGCCCTGCTGAAATCTTACGATGTGGTGCTTGGACCAGCGGTAGATGGGGGCTACTATCTGATTGGGCTCAACAGTTTTTGTCCGACTTTGTTTGAGGATATTCCCTGGAGTACTGAGCGAGTATTGGAGACGACGCAGGCGATCGCCCATCGCTGCGGTCTCTCTGTTGCTTTGCTCACCCCCCTATCAGACATTGACCGCCCGGAGGATTTACCTTTATGGCACAACCTGAAAAGCGCTTAGTGCTTAGTCGGAGGGTTCTAGCAGCAGTTCCCAGAGGCGACTGTAGGGATGTACCTGGTGAGTCGCCCCGCCATCGGCCACTAGCGGACGGCCCTCGTTGGCCCATTGAAAAAGAGAACCTTCTAAATTCATCACCGAATAGCCCGCCGCCTGGAGCGTTTGCGCTAGACGCGCTGAGCGATAGCCCACCGAACAGTAGAGCACTATTGGGCTCTCTTTAGAAATGCCCGCAGCTTCTATGGCTTCTACAGTGTTGGCCCAGATAGCTTGCGGCAGATGACTCATGGCATATTCTGCCTCCCGGCGAGCGTCGATCAGCACGGGTGCAGGAGCAGCTTGCGCTAGCCAGTCTGCTAAATCTGCTGTAGAAATGCTTTCTATCGACGGAAAGCTCTGATGCACCCAGCGTTTGACCCCTTTCCAGGCCAGGGTTCGTAAGGGATTCAGGGCAGAAGACAGCCAGGCCATAGAAAATACAGTAAACGACTCGCCATAGGGAATTTTAGCTTTGATTGACTTTGAGACTTGGGACCGGATGCTACAGGCGTATGTTGCCAATGGGGGCGTTGACTACGACCGCTGGCGGCTAGAGTCGGCGGCGCTGGATCAGTGGCTATCTGATGTAGGATCGGTTGACTTAGCGGCATTGGATAGAAATAGCGCGATCGCCTTTTTGCTAAACCTGTACAACGCCCTGGTGGTACAGCAGGTGCTTAAAAGATATCCAATCCAATCCATTCGCCCAGAAATTTTGGGCATCCCCAACTGGATAGCCTTTCTCTGGTTTTTCAAACAAAAGGTCTACACGCTTAACGGTCGCTCTTTGAGCTTAGACGATATTGAGAAAGGGATTTTGCGATCGCGCTACGATGAACCCCGCATTCACTTTGCCCTGGTCTGTGCCTCTCAGGGCTGCCCTTTGCTGCGATCTAGCGCCTACCGACCCGCAAGTCTGCCTGCTCAGCTAGAAGAAGAAGCCGCTCGCTTTATCAACAATCCCGACAAAGTCCATTACAGTGCCACCAACCGCACGCTCTACATCAGTAAAATTTTCAAGTGGTACCGCTCCGATTTTCTTACTCGGGCTGCTTCCATTCCCGGCTATATCCAACCCTATCTGGCCCATACCGAACTGCCGGCCAAGCTCGATATTGACTATAAACCCTACAGCTGGCAGTTAAATCAGCGCACGTCTTCATAAAAACGCTTCAGAGTCGCTGCCGAGACGCCCATGCCCCAGAGAAAGCCAATAGACAGATAGATGAAGTTTGCTTTTAGCGGTCCCCAGCGGGCGACCCGGCGGTCAGAAGACTGCACGGTGCGATTTACCTGCCGAATCCGACCCCGCTGGCACAGCTTCAGGCACAAGTCAGCTTCCTCCATCAGCGTCAGGGCGCTGTCGAAACCGCCGCAGCCAGCAAAATCCTGCT
>JBBSNR010000153.1:0-6956 GCA_038260635.1 Phormidesmidales cyanobacterium | reverse complement strand
CAGCAGACAAGGTGTTGGGAAAGATATTACGAGCTTTATCAACGGTGTAAGTCATGTGTTGGCATTCTAAAAACGGCAGTGTTGGACGCTGAGCATCGGCTAAAACCCAGCACTTTTCTGAGTTTTGTGCACTTAGCGATCGCAGACGGTCTCTTTTCAAGCGGTCGTCTCTAATAGAACGTGGAATTAGAACGTGGAATTTCCCGCACGAAGCGAGCTGAAACCTTTAGAGCAGGTGTCTAAATATGGCTTCAGGCTTGAAAATTGAGCCGACCTTACTTTTCGTAACAATAATTTACATTGCCTCATGCCGGGGCCGCTTGTCAAACAAAAATGTGACTTTGGTCAGCTGATTATATTCTTCTAATGATTTCTATACCCTTGTGCATAGACCGTTTCAGCCCGCACGTCTGTTGTTAAAATTCATAGGATCTAGAGGGCATTGACAGTCCGTAGCCCACCAGATCAGTCAGTTGAGGTCAGCAGCATACTTATTATCGCTCTATTGTGTCTTCTAGGGCTTGACGAATTTCTTCAGTTAGGGTAGCGACGGCGGCTCGCCCTGTCCGCCGGTTTTGCTGATAGTCTGCCAGACGGGGGGTGACGGCAATGGGTGGCTGCACGGTCATTTTTATCCAGCGCTGCCCAAGCCTGGGTCTACCCGGCAATTTGTCACCCCCCAAACGGGATAACATATCCGACATTAACAGCGTTGTTTCGGCGCAGCGCTCAAACGAGGGCTTCTCTCTCATGTAGCGACCGTCTACCGCCACAAACCCTTCGACAATGCGCATGTGCAGCTCTCTCAGGCTGGCCTCTTCTGCTGCCCAGTCAGCTAGCCCTCGCTCCAAAGGAGAAAGCGTCGCTAGGTCGGGCAAATCTTCGCGGTAAATATAGTTCCAGCTGGCCTCTTCTAACCGCCGACAGCGATCTACCAACGTTCCCTGGCTGGATACATTAAAAAACCGTTCAGCGATTTGTAGCGACCGATCCAGCAGCTGCGTCAGGCGCTCCGAGCAGGCTTCATCTGTGAGCGTTTCTTCAGAGTCAGTTGCGATCGCAGCCGACTCCACCCCTTCACCCTGCTCAGGCTGCTCAAACTTCTGGTGATAGCAGCGGCTATAAAAGCGCTCCATCGTCTCTATCAGGTGCGCGCCCAGTCGCAATATGCGCCGGTAGCAGTCTTTATCGGGCGTCGGGGCTAGCTGAACCGTACTCAACCCGCTCTGAGTTTCCAACTTCGACAACAGCTTTGCCAGCCTGTCCCAGTTGGCCTGTACATAGCGGTACTGAATGCCGATAGGCACCACCCAAACTGACTCTGGGCGCTGCGATCGCTGCAAATCTTCCGCACACCAAAAGCCCATCTGTGCCACCCCAGGTTCTAAAGGGCCCAGTCGCTCACTGTGGCCGTTAGTGGCCCCCTCAGGCGCCACTACCATCGGTATCACGCCTTCTACCATTAGCTTACGCGCTGCCTTTAGCCCTACCCAGTCCGGTCTGCGCCCGCGCCGAATCGGGACTCCGCCAATGCGAGAGAGCAGCCAGCCAATGCTTTTGCCCGCCCAAATGGTCATCCCCCGCTCATAGATAAAGTGAGTGTGCACCGGCTGATGCAAGTCAATGCCCCGGCGCTTGGCGTCCCGAGCCACTGCCCGCGAACACAAATACAGCCCGCTCAGCGGATCGTCAACTTCCACATGCCGCACCGCCATCAAAAACCGCGCCTGCCCTGCTTCAAACTGGGCGTAGAGATCTACGAGCCGATCTACATGGGCGACCTCAATGCGCTGAATGCCCACCGGCAACCAGGGACGGAGGCGCACTCGCAGCAGCACTGGCAGCACCCAGTGAACCGCCCGCATCACCCAGGGATTGTAAGCAGTCGGGATAAATGCTAGCGGCGGCTGCACACGGCGGACAAACTGAGGCATAGGCGCTGAGGCTGTTGAGCCAAGAAACTCGCAAAAAAGGGGCAAGACGTGATTTTATCAACGCCCTGGCCCCTTTTAGGATTAAGTTATGTCTAGCGTGAGCTAAGGCATAGCGCTAGACGGCATAGCTTAGACGGTGCGCTAGTTGGGAACGACCTGAACGATCAGCGATCGCCGATCAAACGTCTGCACCTTGCTCACTTTCGAGAGATCTTCTACTACCCGGTTAAGCAGGTCGGTGGCGCGATCGCGGTGCTGGTGTTCACGGCCTCGCAGCCGCACCTGAAACTTCACCGAATCACCGCGCTCTAGCCAGGCCAGCGCCTTATCAATTCTCACCTGGTAGTCAGAGTCGCCCACGTTTGGCCGCAGCCGAACTTCTTTGACTGACGTGCGAGCACTCTGCTTTTGGCGCTTACGGCTCTGATATTGGTGCTTGCCGTAGTCCAAAATTTTGGCCACAGGCGAATCTTCGTCTGGTGAGACCACTACAAGGTCAAGTTTGGCAGCCTTAGCCAAAGCCAGTGCCTCTGACGTGTCCGTCAGGCCGCGATTTGTGCCTTCGTTGTCAATCAGAAGAACCTGCGCGGCTCGGATCTGTTGATTGATGAGTGGTTTTTTAGCGATTGTATTTTCCTCTTAAAGAACGCAGCAGAAGTAGTTTTCGATGGGTACCCGCTGTAGACGGGCTGAGCTGATAGCGGACAGATAATGAGCCCTGAGAAAATGTTTCGTTTAGATACAGTTTGCTCAGCAGGTTACTCATGTGCAGTCCTAACCGATGACCCGATTAATGGCTCACCGTTGATCACATAGGTTTGGATTACATATGTATATGCTATTTTAATCCAACTTGCCAGGGTGAGTTCACACCCCGGCAATGTGTCTTTACAAACCTAGCAAGCGTCAGCTTTTGAGTTATCTACCCACAGGCAAATTAGAGGCGGACGCAGCCCCCGTCTAAGAGGGGAACGGTCATGCTGAAATTTTCCCCATAGGTGAGCTTTTGCTCTTCTAAAATGCCCAGGGCAATCTGCTCGCCTAGCCGCATCGACTCGTAGTAGTCGGTGAAGTAGTGAACGCCTGCCCAGTCACGACCGATGGCGATATTGGCAGCGAGCTTGTTCAGTTCGCCCTCTACCGTCAGCGTCAGCGTATTGTCTTGCACAGACTCTAGCTGAGTGCCGTTGCGAGAAACGACGTAGGGCTGAGGCAGCACGTAGCCATGGTCAAAGAAGGCTTTGAGAATGGTTATGCAGGCACCCGCTACGGTAGCATGGCCAGCGCCATAGGAAGGGTGCATCGGCGAGCCTTCCGCGAAAGCCATGGGCAGCAGGTAGCTTTCGCCGTCAAACTCTTGCTTGAGACTGTCGCTGTAGCCGCCTGCGCCTAGCTCTGACAAAAACGTTTCGTTTTGACCTTTGTTATGCTGCGATACCTGGTGCAGGGTGTCGCTGATTTTATTGCTGAGCTGAGAAACGGGGGCCAGGTTAGGGGCCTGAGTTTCGCGCCACTGATGGATGTATCCGCCAATGGCTTCAGGGCGCAGCCGTCGATGCACATTAAACTTTTGGTAGCGCACAGCTTTGAGCGCGCGGGTGGCGACTTCGGTGACTAGCGACAAAATGTGCGGGCCGCCAAAGTGAGCAAAGCCTTGCTGGTGGTCGAGGGTATCTTGGCCCTGGAAGGGAATGCCGGGATCAAAGGGCACTTTGAGTGCCATTAGGGACAGGGTGGCATTGAGATACGCCTGATAGAGCGCGTCGTAGTGGACGTAGGTGGCCAGGTCACGAGGAGTGGTGATGAAGCGATACTTGTCATCGCAGTTTTCGTAGGTCTCTTTGCCGCGCAGGTCAGCGCCGTTTTGCACATCGAGCCACCACTTCCAGGTGGTCATGTAATCTTTGTGGGGCGTAGCCGCGCGCACTTTGTTGGTGAACACCGTTGCTCCGTACATCACTAAGCCATCGAGTACCCCGTCGCGATCGCCGCCCAGTTCGGGGGTACCTCGCAGCAAAAACTGAGAGATATAAGGGCCGGTGGTATCACCTGTAGCCACACCACGAAAGGCATTTTGGGCCGTGAGCTGACCCCGCCGCCGCGCCCGCGCCGCCGCAGTCAGCGGTAGCGCGGTATCTTGGAACCAGGTCAGGTTATTCAGGCGTTCAATAGCAGCGCTAGCTTTAGGGTTGCAGCCAAAATCGACAAAGGGAACATCGCGCAGCAGCGCCATCTCATATACTTCGGCAACTTCAGCAACATACTCATCGCTGTCGAGCTTAGGCGCTGGCGGCATTGTCACTGACTGAGCGTCTGGCCCCTCCAGGTCAAAGAGCAGCCCTGCGCCTGCACTTTCCCAGGCCCGCACGTTTGCTTTTTGCTGCTGAGTATAGTGAGATTTCCACTCAATTTGATCTTGGCCTGCCGATCCTTTCGGCCCTAAGGGAGTGTCTTGAAAGTCGCGCGGGTCGCCCGAATCAATGCCTCTTACAAACTGTTGGAAGTCAGCCGGGCAGCAGACCAAGCCGTCTTTTTCGTCGTGGGGCAAGCCCTTGGTGTAGTTAGCCAGGTGCGAGGGCTTACCGGCCCGGTCCGGATCAGAACCGTCTTCAAAGCGGTAGCGTAGCTCTTCGCCATTGGCCCGGTGCTGGGCGTGGGTGCGGTCGTAGGCGACTTTGGCAGCCGCTGTACGCAAGTCTAATGCTCTTTTTTTACGAGATTCCATAGCCGAGTGTCCTAAAAGGAGAAAGAGTAATGGTCGCTTGATGACACTAATCTATGAAAATTCTCCAGGGGGGCGCAGTACCCATCAGGGTCATTTAGGAGGGCTCGTAATGAGTCGTTAACTATGTCAGCATCGCGTTACACTCGCCGCTCAGCAGCGTTCTCAGGCGGCGTTCTCAGGTGGCGATCGCCCACAAAATATAGACTCAGCGCCGATCTCTAATATTCTCTCTTTGAATAGTTTTAGGCGTAGCGCTAAACTCTACACTTTGAGCGTGAGCGCAAACCAGGTGGCCGTGCCCGCTGCGATACCCAGCGCTAAAACAACGGGCGCAAACCAGGCAGAAATCCGTTCGGGAAAAGCGTGAATTTTGGTGAGGCCGCTGTAGAGGGTCAGCAGCGCATGTGACAAAGCCCATAAAACAGCGACGAGCCCCACAGCGGCGCTCACCCAGATATGTGTCATCCAAACCTTGGGCGGTAGCCCCATTTGGCTGAGCAGCCTGGGCGCGATCGCACTTGCCGCCGCTAACGCGCCTAAAGGCACCAGCGCCGTTCCCAGCACAAAAATATCGGCTACCCACAGGCTACGAATGCGCCACCCTACGCGGGCGATCGCGACTGTCAGCACCATTGCCACGTACATCAGCCCGCCAGCGGCCCACAGCTGAGAGGCGACCAGCCAGGGCTGTCCAGGTAAATAGCCAGGAAAATGCGCCATCGTTCCCAGCACAAAGGCAAGGTTGGCAAGCACTGCCAGCGCGTAGCCCACAAAATTAGCCTGCCGGGAAGACAGCCGCTGGTAGAGGGGCACCATCTCCCCAGCGGGGTTGCTCAGCAACCGCAGCGAGGCAACCAGTACAGATGACAGGGGCCATGCTCGCCGGGCAATCGGCTCGTGGGGACTGGGCCGAGAGCTCACCCCCCGAGCCCAGCGGGTTTGCTCCGAGGGTAGGGCTAGCGGCCAGCGGCGCTGATAGTCGGCTCGACGGGGTGCGGTAGATCGCTTTGGGTGAGTGGACGGGCGCTCGACCGATGAGTCGGGCTGAGCCAGTCGGGATGGGCGCTGGCGCGATCGCCCAGGCAGCAGCGCCGACAGCCGCTGAGCAATGCCGCCCAAGAGCCGCACCGGGCGCGATCGCCCCGCTGTCCCAAACGGCTTGAGATACACCTGTAGCCGCTGATAGTTAACCAAATCGCCCTGCTCGCGGTAGAGCTGGGCAGCCCGCCGTAAGTCTTTGGCCGCCTCGTGCAATTCGCCGAGATCCTGGTGGGCCAGCCCTCGCCGATAGTAATATTGAGCGTCGTCAGGGTCGCAGGTGATGGCATCTGTAAAAGCGGCGATCGCACTTTGCACATAGCCCAGTCGGTAGCGAGCGAGTCCCTGAAAGTAGTAGGTTTTAGCTTCGATAGAATTGAGCGCGATCGCCTGCTGACAGTCGCTCAGCACGCCCGAATCGTCCTCCAGTTCGTAGCGCACTTCGGCTCGGCGCAGGTAGGCCTCTGCGAACTGATCATCTAGCCGGATGGCCCGAGTGTAGTCGCTTAGAGCGGCCCGATAGCGGCTCGCCAGCAGATAGCGGACACCGCGAATATAGAAGTCTGAAGGCGTCAGTGGATCGGCTGAGTGCTTGCTGCCAAACCCCTGCTGGCTCTGATCGTAGCGCTGACGCTGCACCCGGTCTATCAGCACTTCGTAAGCCTCTTGCAGCGCCTGAAACCTGACGGCGGCTCCGGGCTGATTGGGGTGCAAATTAGGATGGTATTGCCGCGCTAACCGGCGGAACGCGGCTTTAATTTCTCGGCGGCTGGCATTTCGAGGCAAGCGCAGGCGGCGGTAATAGTCACCGGGAGAAAAAGACATGGAAGCCAAGCTTGGGAACAGGAGAAAAGCAGCGACGCAAAAAACAGCAGGACCGATAAATCTTATCGGCAACCCACCGCCCAGGATTATTTTAGCGGGTTTCTTTATGACCAATTGTTCAGATATACACGCCTTCTATATAAAATCCACTCACTTTTTTATTTACGGCGGCGTAACGCAGTTTTAGGTAAATGAGGCTGTTATTTTCTATACTAATCCTCGTGCTTTGTGCCCGCGTCGGCTGAATGGTGCTGGCAACAGTGGCAATATCAAACGGTTTGACAGCCTGGGGACATTGGAAAAATGATATTAGAAGTGGCTATTCTCAACGTCAAACCCGACCAAACTCAAGACTTTGAAAGGGATTTTGGGCAAGCCCAGGCGATCATTGCCTCTATGTCAGGTTACTTGGGTCATCAGCTCAAGCGCTGTCT
>JBBSNR010000152.1:0-6975 GCA_038260635.1 Phormidesmidales cyanobacterium | reverse complement strand
AGTTCTACTAATAAGGGCAGCGTTTCGTCTGTCGGCATTACGACCTTTCCTACAGGGGTCAGGCTAGAATAATTTGAAATCTATCACAGTTTTCTCTATCTGGAAAATAGACAGCTACTTTAGAAGGGGTAGGTGTAGCGATCGCACCCGACATAGGCAATTCCTTCTATGCTTTTTGACTAACCTTTTTGCCTTAGTGTAAAATAAACACTAATTGCTTTCGTTATAGCGAATCTTACAGCGCGGCGTCAAGTACTAAAATGGCACACACCTACAAATATCCCCGCCCTGCCGTCACTGTAGACTGTGTGGTGTTTGGGTTTGAAGCGGATGCAGCACTTCAAGTACTGTTAATTCGGCGAAAGCTGCCGCCCTATGCAGGCAATTGGGCGTTGCCGGGTGGGTTTGTGCAAATGGAGGAGTCAATCGATGCGGCAGCGGTACGCGAGCTGAGAGAGGAAACGGGAGTTGAGAATATATTTTTGGAGCAGCTGTATACCTTTGGGGCGGTGGGGAGAGATCCGCGCGATCGCACCATATCTGTCGCCTATTACGCGCTGATTAATCTGCCGGATCACGCTGTCCGAGCAGCGACAGATGCCAGCGATGCGCAATGGTTTGAGCTGACGGCGCTGCCAGCCCTTGGGTTCGACCATCATAAGATTTTAGTCTGCGCGGTGAGTCGTCTACGCAGCAAAATTCGCTACGAGCCCGTCGGCTTTGAACTGTTGCCCAGGGTATTTACGCTTTCGCAGTTGCAAAGGCTCTATGAACAGATTTTAGAGCGCCCTTTGGACAAGCGAAATTTCCGCAAAAAGCTGTTGAAAATGGAGCTGTTGATTGACACCGAAAAAAAAGAGACCGGGGTGGCTCATCGGGCGGCCCAGCTCTATCGATTTGACACAGAGAAATATCGTGCCTTAAAGCAACAGGGCTTTAATTTTGAGCTGTAGAGAGTAGGCCATCTTACACCTATGCTCTAAAGCTGCCACTGCACCAGGCGTACAGCATTGCCCAACACCCGATGCTTGAGCCAGGAGCGTCGCTTCCACTGCCGTAGGCCAATCTGTTCGCACTGGGCAAACCCGCTTTCAAAAGCCTGCTCCACATGGCTAAACAGCGCCGCGCTATCGGTGACAATATCCAGCTCGTCATTGTGCAAAAAGCTGCGATAGTCAATATTGGCGCTGCCCATATTCACCCACTCATCGTCGATGATGAGCATTTTGGCGTGGATCATGCTCGGCTGGTATTCAAAAATTTTGATGCCTGCTCTGAGTAGCGAGCCGTACACTTCATAAGAAGCGTAATAGACTGGCTTTTTGTCGGAGCGATCGCTCGTTGTCAAAATCCGGACGTCTACCCCTGCCCGCTGAGCGGTAATCAACAGCTCCCGAGTGCTCTGATTGGGCAGCAGATAAGGGCTCGACAGCCAAATCCGCCGCCGGGCACAGGCAATCAACGTTTGCTTAGTGATTTCAATAGGCGATTCACGATAGCTCGGCTTTGTGCCGATGGTTACCAGCACAGCTGCACCCTCTTTATCATCAGGAAAAGTGGGCAGGGTGGCAGCTGGCGTCATCGGCCTATCATATTGACGGCCAGCAGCGCCGGGTGGCAGCTGCGCAGCGCGAGCTGATGCTTCCCCCTGACGCTGAGCGACCCCTGGGTAGATTTTCGCCATATCTATAGCGGTCGATTTGCCATCTTTATATCGTTTATAGCCCTGCCAGTGAGTCTGGAAAACAGTAGACAACACAGTCACTATTTCGCCAGTGAAGGCCGTTTCAATATCAAACCAGGGCTGTGTATCGTCAGATTTCTCTGTGCCGTCCCACATATCTGAAATGCCCGCGCCGCCTATCCAGACCTTTTCGCCATCAATGATCAATAGCTTGCGGTGGGTTCTGCCAGCGTAGTTAGCCGGGGCCCTAAAATCAAATGGATTGAAGAAGACAATCTGCACGCCGGCTGAGTGCAGGCGTCGCCAGTAGCTCATCGGCAGCGTTCGGGTTCCCCAACTATCGACCAGTAGCTGCACTTCAACCCCCTCAGCCGCTCGCCTAGCGATCGCTTCTGCAAAATCTTGGGTCCGCTTACCGGGGGTCATGATAAACGTTTCAAACTGAATGCTCTGCTGTGCACTATTAATGGCCGCTATGCGGGCTGCTTGAATGCCGTCAGCCGTATTCCAAAAGCCAATTACCTGGCCTCTCGTAGAAAGAGACTGAGTCAGGCTTCTAATCGTTAGCAAAAAACGAGGGTCTTTAGGCGCGATCGCGTGCTCTATATGAAAGGAAGGTCGCCATCGAAACGCCCCCCGAATATACAGACTCACCAGCACAATGACGACCAAAGCCAGTACAGCCACCAGCAACCACTGAAGAATGTCGAGTAACAGACCCATACGGCTTTTCCTGTGTTCGTGAGCTTTTTCGCCAGATTCTTGCTAAAAAAGCGTTTGTGTAGAGGCTGCTGAACATACTCAACAGCTTGCGCCGCCTGTCGCCCGCAGGCATAGAAGTTTTCGCAATAACCTAAGCCATAATCCATAGCAGATAGACGCCTCGATCAAAGCTTACCGTACGGTATCGACACCAGGGCGCTCGCCTGCTGGATGAAGGGCGATCGCCTACGCAAAATGTCTTAATCAGCTTGTCCTCAGGACTGTCTACAGTATAGTATAGTATAAATGTATTATCACTGAGGACTGTCTGGAGGATAGTGCATGAGCAGTCAAAAGGCTGATCGAATTCAGGTTCCTCAACTTTTTATCCGATATGACTTAGGTAAGACGGCTGTTTACAAACGCATGGCAGATCTAAAGATGGAGCGAAAAAAATGGGCAACCGCGCCTACGTCACAGCCGACCAACTAGCCCTCCTCGACGAGCTGCACGAGCATATCAAAAGCGGTGGTAATACCGCCGAATTTCTAGCCAATAGAGAGCTCCATACCGCCCCGCCTCAGCCTACCGAACCCACCGATCAATCTGTGCAGCTCTCTTCTGGTCTGGTTTTAAATCAGACAGATATACGGAAGTTGATTTGGGCAATCAGCGCCGAAATAATCGCCAAATTTGGTAAAGACAGCTAAAAAATAGGAACACAGCAAAACTTTTATCCTTATCGGCTAAAGACTAACCGGTCCTGAGGATAGTCTAAAGGATAATATATAAATTCCTGAAGACGGGTAGAGAAGGGGTATGGCTAAAGGAAACATTGATCGAATTCCGGTCAACCAGCTGATCACTCGCTACAAACTGGCCAGAAGCGCGGTCTATAAACGCATGGCCGATCTGGGTATTGAGCGCGAGAAAATAGGCAACCGCGCTTATGTCAACGCCGATCAAATAGCCCTGCTCGACGAACTGCACGACTTTATTCAGGTGGGCGGTAACGTCGCCGAATTTATCGCTCGCAAAGGACTCAGACCGGCTGGCAGTACATCTGCCGACCTCAACGGGCAATCGGCTGAAGAGTCCTCAGAACTTACCGCAGGATTGTCCTTATCACAGGCAGATATGCTGAAGCTGATCAGCGCATTTGCCAGCGAAATGGCCGCCAAAATCCAGCCTGCTGACCCGTTAGCCTATTACGAATCGCTGGAGAAAGCCGCTAGCCGAGGCTGGAAGCTCAGAACCTCCGAACTAGCCGACCTGCTCGATCTTGACCCAGACGAGATCAATCGCTACGGTCAAACCTTTTACGAAGCAGGGTTCGTGTTTAACCGGGCGGGCTATCGCTCCGGCGGTGAAGTAGCCTGGTTGGTCTCAAAGCGCTAATATAAAAAAAGAGCTGACATTTCTGCCAGCTCTGAAAATGTGTTTTGTGTTTGTGTAGCCGTTTGATATCGATTGATATCTATCAGTGGGTGTCGGTGGTTTTGGTCATGGTGGTGTCTTTGGTGATGTTGGCAGTGATGCTGATGTTAGCACTGGCACCACTTTGCCGTTTAAAGCGACAGTGGCGGACTTTTAGTCACTCTGGCAGATGTACGCCAGCGGGGGCTTTACCTACCAGTGGAAGCCGTTCCCCCTAAACCCTCAAGTCTTTTTCTTAATAAACTATAGCATGTCCTAAGGACAATCCGCCAAGCAGTCCTTAGTAAATTCCCAAGGACTGTCCTCAGGACAGAAAGTGCTTACCCTATTACTCTCTAGTCAGCCCACTGCTTAACAGGCTTAAGGTTTATGCTATTCTTGTTAGGCAAATAAGCGCTTCGGGGCGTAGCGCAGCTTGGTAGCGCACTACTTTGGGGTAGTAGGGGTCGCAGGTTCAAATCCTGTCGCTCCGATTGGCAAAATATTTGCAATCAAAGGCTCGTAGGTATTCTCCAACAATGAATGCCTACGAGCCTTTTGTGGTTATGAACTGCTACGAGTGGTTAGTCGTCTCTAAGAAAATAATGCTTTGTTAAAATTTCTAGCCATACGGCTTCACTCAGTTTTTTATACGAGGTTGGTGGTGAGGAGAAGTGATGGCTACCAGTAATAGAAATTGGCAGAGTATAGGCATTGGTATACTTGCTGTCACTATCATCGGTTCAATAGTCAGAGCTTTGTTTAGTGGACTCAATCAGGCACCTTGGGCTTTTATTACAGTGTCAGCGGCGCTACTAGGTACATTAATCACAGTGGGGGCCAATCTGCGAATACAGAATCGTAATGCTCAAGCTCCCATGAAAGCTGAGATATATGACAAGCTGATTAAATATATATTCGATGCAACTCTTCCAACTCCAGGTCGAGAGCCTGTATCCAAAGAGTCATTAGCAAATACTCAAGCCGAGATTACTCCTGAACTAATCCTATGGGGATCTGATGATGTCCTAAAACTTTTCATGGAATTTCGGCAAGCAGGCTTTACCCAGACAGCTTGGTGGTGCAGAAAACTCAAAGCGGTCTCATCCTGAGAACCTAGCAATCCGAGAAAACTCAATTCTGTAGTCCCGCTCGCTCCGTTTGCGCTTGGATGCAGAGGCAGGTGGTGGATTACAAGTTGGCAAAGGCGTGATGGGTGGAAGCGGTAATCGTTGATAGCAAAGGCGAGCGAGTTCTCTCAATCCGAGTTGCAGAAAACTTAGCCCCCGGTGTTGGTGCCAATCGAGTCGTGTGTGTTGACCCAGTTGCACCATCATGAACCCAATCACAATGCTGATCAAAGAGGCGCTGTCCAGTAGCATAATCAGACAGCTCAGTGCCGCTGCATCGCGCAAGCGAGAGGACAGGATGTCGAAGGCGGCTGACTTGTAGTCTTTGAAGTGGGGTTCTATCCCGCCGAAACGCTGACCATAGAGCGCAAAGGTCTGTAGCGAAGGGGCTTGACTCGATAGGACAGACCAAGGCTCTCCAGCCGTTGTGAGATTTGCGGTTGCTAGATGACAGTGAACATCTTTGAGCACAGTGACATCTTTGAACAGGTAGACCTCCTCTGCCGGTGGCTGCAAATAGTGGACGGCGAGCTGTCGCCCTGTGGGCAAGGTCACCAACAAATCAGACTTAGCGCGAATTGCCCAGTCCCATTGCTGCTCAATTAGCCAGCGCATCAGCTCGCCATGTTTCTCCTGCGGAGACGCTGTGCGAACAAAGCCTCTATCAGCCAGCAGCGTGACCTGTGTGTTGTCAGGGAGAACTGACTGGGCCGTTTCTAGCACACTGCGGTATGTCTCAAAGCCAACTGTGGCACTACCGTGCTCAATTACGTTTTGAGCGAGTGTGATGGAGCGACCACCCCACGCCAGACAGATTTCTATGAGGCAGAACTGGTCCCAGAGAATGCTGGTATCTAACGTGAGTGTCAGCCGCTTCACCTGCAAAAGATTGGAGGACTTGCTCCAGCAGCGGGTGGTAGAAACGCTCAGCCGTGATGTGTTCGTTGTGGACGAGGTAACTGAGCCGTTCCATATGGGCGCGAGCTTTACAGTCACGATGGCTCATGTAGGGCAACCAGTGACTGAGGCAAGCACTGGCTGATTGCAGGATGGCAGCGACGGCTTCGGCGTAGCCTTGCAGGTGGCGTTTATCTTTGGGTAAGACCCATTGACGCAGTTGAGCTTCCAGTTGACGATAGAGAAGGGGTATTTCCATGAGGTTGGCTCTGAGTTTGGTACCTTGAGCTTTTCATGAGTTGCCCCTTTAGGCTATCCCTGTCTTATTTGAGACTCCACTGATATCAGCCTCTCCAGGACTTCTCTGCACCACTAAGGCTTTATGCAGAAGAAAAGCTTGAAAGCATTGAAAATTCATTAGGCATAGAGCGTCAAAAGTCGTTAGAGGCCAAAATTTCTCCATGTCTAGACAAAGGCCCATTCCTAACAACTGATGGGCAATTGAATGGTAAATGCAGCCCCTTGTTCTACAGCCTTCTCTAAGCTGAGCGTTCCCCCATGATTGTTTTCAACAATTTGCTGAGCGATCGCTAATCCTAATCCAGACCCATTGCCAACAGGCTTCGTCGTAAAGAAGTGGTCGAACACCTTTGTCCGGTGGCTTTCTTCTATACCCAAACCATTGTCTTGGATGCGAATCACCGCTTGATTTTGGTCATTCGTACAAGTGCTAATCCGTATCTGAGGCAGACAGCTAAAATCTTCAGCGTCTGTTTTTTCTACCTGGCAGGCGGCCCTTAAGCTATAGATAGCGTTAGTTAAAACCGCTAGGATCGCTTGATTAATTTGGGCGGGGTCACATTCTACAATCAGGATATCACCATAGTCCTTGACAACCTCTATCTTAGGATGTTTACCATCAGCTGCTAGCTGGTGACTAAGTACAGCAAGTGTGCTTTCAATGCTTTCATGGATGTCTATCTGCTTTATTCCAGATTCATCTAGACGCGAGAATTTACGCAGAGATAGCACAATCTCACGAATGCGATCAGAACCTGAACGCATAGAGGCTATTATCTTGGGGAGATCTTCTCGGATAAAATCGAAATCAACCTCATTATCAAGATCTGAGATAGTGTCACTATT
>JBBSNR010000151.1:0-7029 GCA_038260635.1 Phormidesmidales cyanobacterium | reverse complement strand
GTACCCACGCCCATTGTGCCGAGGGCATCACCCGCGTCAGGCAGGGCGTTGTAGTGAAGGCTGAGAGATAGAGTCGGCTCGATCTGATCGATCATTGCTACCCGATCAGCAGGGTAGAGATCATCATCGCCTTCGCGAGTCATCACCACCGTTGCACCACGAGCTTCCAACTGTTCGCGCAGCAATTTAGCCACGATCAGGGTCACATCTTTTTCAGGGTAGCCGGTGGGTCCACGCGAGCCAAAATCCTGATCGCTACCGTGACCAGGGTCGATCAAAATGGTAGTACCGCTCAGTCCGTTGTGAGGGGGCGCATGGCGCAGTGATAGCACTAAGGTAGAGCCTTCTTCGTAGCGCAGCTTGTAGCCCCACTGCTGGGATTCTTTGAAGTGAAAAGTGTACTCAGCGCTGTCAGGAAGCACCGAGTTAAAGTCCATTCGTTCCACTACCGGATCGTTGGAGAAGTAGATGGTATCTGTTTGAGGCGTGGTGTTGTGCAGCGTCAGGGTGAGCGACTGGCTGTCTTGACGAATGGAGACTGGTACAGGTGTTTGCAAAGGAAATATCACGTCGGTCCAGTCAGATGTTTGCCGGGCGCTGATACCGCGAATGATGCTGTGTGGCGGCACCGAGGCACTGCTTATTTGAGTCTCACTAGCTTTTATCCAGCCGCCGTAATCTAGCCGCAGCCATTCTCCATCCCGACCGGTAATGGCGGCGCGGGTCCCTCTCGGTAAAGGCGTGATGCGCGAGTAGTCTGTGCTTGGGCCAGTGCGGGCTACACCGGCGTCGGCGGTCACCTCGGCAACTTGAAAATCTGTCGGCGATAAAACGCTCACTTGCCCAGGTGCGGCAGCGGTAACAGTTTGTCCCTGGGCTTGAAGTGTGAAGCGAGGGTTGCCCGTACTGCCGGGTTCGGTAGTCGTGAGACAGCCTGCGTACTCGGTAGCGCTCAGGACGACAGGCTCGGTCTGGGCGGTAAGCACTGAGGAGTTGGGCGGCAGATCTACGCTGGTTTGAGGGGTGAGCGTAATATTTTGAGAGCCCAGCGTGGCGGAGACTTGGGCGTTTGGAGGAGCGATCGCACTCAAACAAACCAACTCACCCGGCAGCCGCGCGATATCAGTTGCAGGCAGCAGCGTTCCCTCGGCAAACCCCACACCGTCCGGCATGGGCGGCTCATTCGAGACCCGGTCAACCACCAGCGTCAGGCTCTCATCTCCCTGGGTCAGGGTAAACGTGTTTTCGCCTAGCTGTAGAGGCAAGGTTGGCGCAAAGTGACCATCGCTACTGCGATTTTCAATCGGCTGACCGTTGATCGTCACTGGCTCATTCGGATTAGCGGTGCCAATGAAAAAGATGCTGTCAGCTACTGTCTCGTGGGTTGGGGGCGGATAGGCAACGAATAGATCGGTAGAAGGTTCTGCCATGGCGGGTAAGTGGAGAGCGATCGCACCCACCGTTCCTCCTAATATGCCTAACGTTCTTTGGCCCCAGCTCACGGTCATGCAGTCACTCCTCACAACAGACTCATCAAAACAGCGCTTCGATGTTTCCAATCTAGTATTCCAGGTGTCTGCATTATCTGCCTAATCAGCTGGCCAGTTTAGATTAGCCGCTGCCTGCAACTCAGCTGAAAAATTGACTGACCTGGCACGTAAACCCAGGCAACAGCGAAGAAGTTAGCGTATCTTCTGCCGTCAGCGTTGCAGCCAGCGCTAGCTGAGCATTTTCACGGCGATAGACTTCTATCTGCTCTGAGAATCTATCTACGATCCAATATTCTCGCGCGCCCCGTACCGAGTAAAGTTTGAGCTTCGCTTCGCGGTCTCGGCTGATATTTTGGCTTCCCGATGACAGCACCTCGACCAGCAGTTCTGGCATTCCAGTCAGATGACCGGCCTCATCCTCTATCACGGCCAATCTTTCCTTGGTTACCCAGACCAAGTCAGGAATGACGTTATCAGCGTCCGATAGAATGACGCTTGGCGAAAGAATCGGCTCTCCTAATCCGGACTGCTGCGACCAAGTCTCCAGGGCACTGTATATTTTGCCTGCTGCCTGCTGATGCCTGCGGTGGGGCGACCTTGTCACGAACAGCTCTCCATCGATAATTTCATAGGTTATCCACTCGTTTTGAGGCATCACCTCAAGATCGCGAGTTGTCCACCTGACACCGGTTGCTGATTGACTGGCCATACTCCTCAGTTCCCAATTAGAGCGAGTCGCTAATGACTCAATATAGCGCAGTCAGTTTCCGCCGACGTTCTTCCCATGCCACCGTTCACGCAGGAAACTGGCCATCCGCAATCTATCACTTGTGGCACAATTGATGGGTTAATCTGCGTCCGTGCAGCAGTGGGTAGAGAGCGATAGAAGACCATGACAAAGTTCGTATTTGTAACGGGCGGTGTAGTTTCGAGTATTGGCAAAGGCATTGTGGCCGCTAGCTTAGGGCGGCTGCTAAAGTCTCGCGACTACTCAGTTTCTATTCTCAAGCTCGATCCCTACATCAACGTGGATCCAGGAACAATGAGCCCCTTTCAGCATGGCGAGGTGTTTGTCACTGAAGATGGCGCTGAAACCGATCTAGACCTGGGTCACTATGAGCGCTTTACTGACACCTCTATGTCGCGGCTCAACAGCGTCACGACCGGGGCGATCTATCAGGCCGTCATTAATAAAGAGCGGCGCGGCGACTATGAAGGCGGCACGGTGCAGGTGATTCCGCATGTGACCGATGAGATTAAATCTCGCATTCACCGAGTGGCCCGTAACCGCAACCCTGACGTGGTGATTGTCGAAATTGGTGGCACCGTCGGCGATATTGAGTCGCTGCCTTTTATGGAAGCGATTCGGCAGTTTCGCCAAGACGTAGGCCGTCACGATGTGATCTATATGCATGTGACGCTGATCCCCTGGATTCCGGCGGCTCATGAACTCAAAACTAAGCCGACGCAGCATTCGGTGAAGGAACTGCGCTCAATTGGTATTCAGCCCGATATCTTGGTGTGTCGCAGTGAAAAGCCTTTGCAAGAGGGTATGCGCCAGAAGATTTCCAACTTTTGTAATGTGCCGCTTCAGTGCGTGATCCCAGCTCAAGATGCACCGAGCATTTATGAAGTGCCGCTGTATATGGAAAAAGAGGGGCTGGCAGAGCAAAGTCTGGCGCTGCTGGATTTGGAGCAGCGATCGCCCAATCTCACCCAGTGGTCTACCCTGGTCGAGCGTCTGTACAGTCCTGATAAATTTGCAGAAATTGCTATTGTCGGCAAATACGTACAGCTAAACGATGCCTATCTCTCTGTGACTGAAGCGCTCAGTCATGCCGGTACCAGCTTTAGCACCGATGTCAAAATTCGCTGGGTAGACTCTGAAGAAATAGAACGAGACGGCCCTGATAAATATCTCCAGGGAGTCGCGGGGATCGTTGTACCAGGCGGCTTTGGCTCAAGGGGCATTAACGGCAAGATCAGCACCGTTGAGTACGCGCGTGAGCAGAATATTCCCTTCTTGGGTTTGTGTTTAGGGATGCAGTGCCTGGTGCTCGAATGGGCGCAGCACATCGCCAGACTTTCAAAGGCCAACAGCTCAGAGTTTGATAAAGAGGCAGAAAACCAGGTGATTAGCCTGATGCCCGAGCAAGAAGACGTGGTGGACCTGGGCGGCACTATGCGGCTGGGCCTGTACCCCTGTCGGATAGAACCGGATACGCTAGCCAGCCGGCTCTATCACAAAGAAGTCATTTACGAGCGCCATCGCCACCGCTACGAATTTAACAATGCCTACCGCAACCTGTTTTTAGAGACAGGGTTTGTCGTCAGCGGTACCTCTCCAGATGGCCGTCTAGTAGAAATTGTCGAGCTACCCAGTCATCCATTTTTTATCGCCTGCCAGTTTCACCCAGAGTTTCAGTCCCGGCCTAATACGCCACATCCGATGTTCTTGGGCCTGATCGAAGCTGCTTTGAGAAAGGTAGTCCCGATTGAAAGCGCCGCCACGAGAAACGGTGTGACTGCGCTAGTGGCTGATTAGTCAAACCCTTACGCGCCATGACTGCGGGGATCAGCCTGGGATGAGGCATTAGCTGGATTGGCGGTAGTCTCTACTTCGGAAGTTCTGCCGCTGATTTGAGCGTGGGGCAACGGTTGATTGTTGATTAGGGCGTCCAGGTTTTCAGCCAAAATAGTCCGAGGAAGTTCTCCGATAGCAGCCCCTTTTTCCAGGCTATCAGCCGCTAAAAATTCAAAGTGAGGGATGCCATCGACCCGATAGTTGAGCATTTCTGGCAGCCACTTATTGTTGTCCACATTTAGCATGACGAAGTTGACGCGGCTGGCATAGCTATCTTTGAGCTGCTGAATATCGGGAGCCATGGCCTGACAGCTGGTACACCAGTTGGCATAAAACTCAATTAGGGTGGGTTTATTATTCGCCATGGCCGTTTCTATGGGGATGGCTGCTTCTGCCATCTCAGAGAGGGAAGCTGCTGGAGAACGAGTTTGCAAACCTAGAATAACCGCTACGCTGAGAGCAGCAGCGATCGCTACCACCACCAAATTTCTAACCCGTTTAGCCGTATCCAAAGTTTCAACCGACATTTTGCTGATAAATAGTGTGTTGATATGTAAACCGTATCTCTCACTATCTTATCTTGCCTGATGCAGCGGGGCTTGCTCTGAGATGATCTGAGGACGATTTTGGTAGATCTAAATGGAACGATAGACTGTGTAAAGGATACGATTGTCCGTTTTACTCATTCTGTTTTGTCCGAGGTTTTGTGAAAAAGCGACTGACGCTGACATTTCCGAAGCGCACTATCCACATGCCGATCACCTATCGACTGGCGAAAGATTTTAACGTGGCTGCCAATATCTTTCGGGCTCACGTCGCGCCCGATCAGGTCGGTAAGCTGCTGGTGGAGCTATCGGGCGATATCGATCAGCTCGACGAAGCGATTGACTGGTTGCGCGCTAACCAGATTGAAGTGTCGCTGGTCAATCGCGAGATTGTCATCGATCAAGATAGCTGTGTTCACTGTGGGCTTTGCACTGGCGTATGTCCGACTGAGTCTTTGCAGCTAGACGGGCAGACGCTCAAGCTAACGTTTACGCGATCGCGCTGCATTATGTGCGAGCAGTGCCTGCCAAGCTGCCCAGTCCAGGCCATTTCAACCAACCTGTAGGGCGATGCAAAAGGTTCCCTGGCTTTCTACTGTGCTGCTACTGCTGGCCAATGTTGCCTTTGGCTTCTTTTTGCAGGAGCGCCAAAGCTCGGAGGTGGTTTGGGTGATCTCGGTTGCCTATATCGCTCTGGAGTGCAGCGTTCTGAGCGTTGCCTGGCGACCGGCTCGCGATTTTATCCTGTTGGGATTCCAGTCTGATGTCGGTTATTCATTAATGGCCTTAATGATCGCATCTGCCGCCGTCGTGGTGGTGGCCTGGGTGAAAATTTCCGGCTATTTCTTAGTGATTTTAGCGGCGTCTCTGCTGCTGCGGATCGATCTGCTCACCCGCAGAGCGGGCTTAGTGCTGTCTTTTCTCACCCTGTTTGCGATTTCTCTAATCGGCATTGCGATTAGCGTACTTTTGGGGCCCGGCAACCTGCCTTCGCTGACAGACTTTCGAGCCGTATTCACGCCCTAAGGCTCGCGGGTAACGGTGATAACCGTCTCGGTGACCTGCTCAAATGTGTCGTCGTGGCTGATCACAAACAGCTGTTTGAATGATTTGATGCGGGCGATCGCCTCTGCCAGGCTGGCTCGCCGAGCGCTGTCCATATTAGTCGTGGGCTCGTCGAAAAAGGCAATGTCAATATCGGCCAAGACCTTGAGCAGTGCCAACCGCAGCGCTAGCGCTGCGCACATTTGTTCGCCCCCCGACAGATTGATGAATCGGCGGCTGTGAGCGCCCTCTTGCACAGTAATTTCGTAGTCTGCGCTCCAGGTGAGGGCTACATTGGACCTGCCTAGCAGCTCTCTGAAGAGCCGATCAGCCTCCCTCGAAATATTGTGCACATAGCGCTCAGTGATGCGAGGGCCAGCTGCCTTGTACACTTTGCGAGCGTAGTTGATAAATCGTCTGATGCGATCGCGCTGCTGGATTTCCTGCTGAGCTTGGTCGCGCTTTTCGGCGGTAGCTTTGAGGCTGTCAATTTGGCCGGTGAGTTCGGTCAGTCGCTGACGCTGCTGGGGTAGGCTCCCTCTCAGCTGATCGGCCTGAGAATTGACCTCAGCGTACTCCCTGTCTACCGCAGTAAAGGCTTCTGGGTCAAAGGCGGCGGTGAGCTGGGTGAGCTGATTGTCTATCTCGGTTTTTTGGGTTTGCAGCTGGGTGAGGGTGGCGATCGCCGCCTCGTGCTCTTCTCTCAGCGGCTGAATCTGCTGAGCCGCCTGCTGATTTTGCAAGTACAGCAAGTATCCTGCCTGATGGGTTTGCTTCAGCTGCTGCTGTTCGCGTACCTGAGCGTCGAGTGGGTCAAAGGCTTTCATTTCTTCGGCGATCGCTGCCAATTGCTTGAGCGTATCTGCCCGGCTCACCGCTAAGGTTTTGTGCTGACCTTGTATCGCTGCCCGCTGCTGAAGAGATTTTTGCAGCAGCAGCTGTCTGCCTTTGGGATTATCTAGCTGCTTGATCTGGCTCTCGGTTTGAGTGAGCGCCGCAGCTGTCTCGGCTGCGGCGCTCAGCTGCTGGTTGAGTTCAGTCAGGTCGCCCTGAAGCTGCTCCCTTTGACTATCCAGCTGGGTGCGTTTGGCCTGTTGCGCACCCAGACTCATCAGCTCAGCCTTGTAGCCATAGGCCTGCTGTAGCTGGTTCTGCAAATCTCGCCGCTGCTGCTTGAGCTGTTTTTTATCGGTCTGGTCAGCCAGATCTGCCAAAATGCTACTAATGCCAGCTAGTACCGATTGCGAGAAGGTTTCACCGCTAGCGAGGGCAGTTTTGACAGGGGCGATCGCCTGTTCACTCACAGCAAACTGGCTTCCCCAACCTTCTATCTCAGCCAGCGCCGCTGCCACCTGCCGACGGTATT
>JBBSNR010000150.1:0-7044 GCA_038260635.1 Phormidesmidales cyanobacterium | reverse complement strand
CTCTTTGCAAGACCCAGAACGGGTATCACTATCTAGCCTTTTTGGGGCTTAGATTGTCTGACGCCGGTGTTTTCTACGTTCTACCGGTATAAGCGCTTTCGTACACAAGCCAGAACCGCCCACCGCCGGATAATTCGTATGAGCGGTCTTAGCTGACTGCGCTACAATCGCTGAGGTTAGCCGGAGAGGGCGATGTTTCAAGTATCTCGGCAGCAGATTCTTCGAGCGGCATCGGCTCAGCAGATAAACGTTGAAGTGGCTAATCGGAGCGGCCAGCTTATTGCTTTTGTAGATCGGCAGCGCTGCCCATTCACCTGGGTGCAGGTGGCGCGGGCACTGGCTGACGACGCTGACTTTTGCGATCTGTGGAATCAGACCTGGGCCGATCTGCCGTTTGATTTTGAATGGAAGCCGGTGCCGATTCATCCCTATACGGCGGAGACGCATCCGTTTTTTGCGATCGCTTTCCCCGCTCAATTTAGACCCGCTGACCCAAGCGATTTTCAGCGCTATTTAGAGGCTCTGAAGCCAGCAGAACTGACAGCAAAGTTCACCAACTTCTCGGGAGACGCACAGCTTTTAATTCCGGCAGAGAGGGGAGACTATGGCCATATTGCCGCTTTTTGCCGAACGGCAATGCCTGAGATGTGGCGATCGCTCTGGCAGCAAACTGGGAAGATGTGTTTGACGGCAATCACTCAGCAAACTCCCATCTGGTGCAATACCCACGGTCACGACGTTCCCTGGCTACACATTCGCTTCGACAGCCGGTTGAAGTACGCTGCCTTTCCGCCTCGGGGCAGCATCAGCGCTAACAGTCAGGCTATCTGGTATCAGCAAATCTACAGTCAGATTCTGTAGTTAATCTATCCTCGGCTCGCCCCCGCCGCTTGGTATTCTCAAATAAAGGGGAGTGGACGCGATGAAACTAGCCGCGATTGATATCGGCACGAATTCTATTCACATGATTGTGGTTGACGTGCTGCAAAGGCGCAACTTTGAGATAGCTGACCGGGAAAAGGAAATGGTCAAGCTTGGGGCTGGGGTGTTTGCGACCAATCGACTGAGCGATCGCGCTTTCGACACCGGCCTGGAAACCATTCAGCGCTACGTGCAGCTGGCCGATCAGCTGGGCGTAGACGAGATTATCACAGCGGCAACCAGCGCCATTCGCGAGGCCCAGAATGGGGAGGCGTTTCTCAAACAGGTCGTTCGCCGCACCAAAATTACGCCGCGCATGATCTCGGGGAAAGAAGAGGCCCGGCTGATTTTCTTAGCGGTGAGGAATGCGATCGCCATTGCTGACGAGAATGCCCTGGTTTTCGACATTGGCGGCGGCAGCACCGAAGTCGTGCTCGGCAACCAGGATAAAATTCGCCTGGGCACCAGCCTGAAGCTAGGCGTGCTGCGACTGCTCGATATGTTTGCCGACCAGGGGCCCATGGGTGACGAAGCCAGAGGCGTATTAGAAGCGCATATTCGTTTTTTGGCGCAGCAGACCCTGGCAGAAGCTAGAGAGATTGGGTTTACTCAGGTGATTGGCACCTCTGGCACCATTCGGACGTTGGGCGAAGCGGCTTACCGGGCCAGTCAGGACAAGTCGCTGCGCTCAGTCAATGCCGAAGTGGTTCAGCTAAGCGATTTGCAGACGCTGACCGATCAGCTTATTAGCCTTAAGCCGGGTAAGCGCGCTGGCATTGGCGGCATTAGCGAAAAGCGGACCGACGCCATTCATCTGGGCGGCGTTTTGCTCTTGCAACTGCTAGAGATGGCTGAAACGAAAGAGATTACGCTCTGCGATGCCTCGCTGCGAGAAGGGCTGATTTTAGACTATCTGGAGCGGCATTCTCAAAATGTGGTGACCTTAGTTCCCCATCAGGATCTGCGCCATCGGAAAGCGGCTCAGCTCGTCTACAAATATGGCTCAGATTGGGAGCGCAATACTCACATTGCGGCCTTAGCTGGTCAGCTATTTGACCAAACGCAGGCGCTCCACTCGTTCAGCAGTCTAGAGCGCAGCGTTTTAGAGTATGCGGCTCTGCTGCACGACATTGGCCAGTACGTTTCCTTTCGGGGCTATCACAAAAACTCCCGCTACATTCTCAAACGCGCCGACCCGCGCGGCTTTACAGATGAAGAAATGCTGCTGATTGGCCACGTCATTCGCTATCACCGCAAGTCTCACCCGACTAAAAAGCATAAAAAATTCAAGCGGCTGTCCGATCAATATCAGCAGATTGTGCGGGTGCTGGCCGGACTGCTGCGGATTGCTATCGGACTAGATCGCACTAAAAGTCAGCTAGTTAAAACCGTTTCCTGCCAGGTCGAAGAGCAGACGTTGGCAATTGAGGTCGTCGGTGACGGTGATTTGAGTCTGGAGCTGTGGGCGGCTGAGGGCGATCGCCACCTTCTAGCAGAAGCATTAGCCTGTGAAATCAGCATTGAAGCCGTCCCCGAGCAGCGCTAAAGGAAATGCTTGAGGACGGCTGAGCGTGCAGGGTTACTCGCCTATGCTCACTCTCTTGGTTAAGATGGCCATCACCTCGTGGGGGCGACCGGTCGGCAGCGGCTGGCTCCAGTCGTTGGGGTCGGCGTAGTTATAGTGAAAGCGGTTAAAAAGATTTCGTCTTTAGCGGCGAATCCTAAGGCGACGAGTCGGCTGAGCTTGGATGAAGAGGTAAAGAAAATTCGTCAGGGTTTGAAGCCTCTAGAGGATGCGAAAGCTTTGAGGAGGTTGGGGCAAGTTTTTCATGGGGTTCGGTGCCTGCCCTCGGTAGCATCGCCATTGCAGTCTAAAGACGTTCTGCGAGCTGAATGAATTCTTCGGCACGAGAAATGTTCTCAAAAGCTTCGCCTGCCGTAATCTTACGCGCTGTGCTGTAGTCGCCGTCGGTACGCACTTGCGCTGCGTCAATCAAATAACGGTGATACTTGATTGGCAAGCGCTGCGTTTTAGCAAACGCTCTGCCAAAGGCGCTAATCACAGCAGCATGGCTCGAAAAGGTTAGTCCTTCACCGAGCAAGAATGCTTGAGCGATATAGAACATGCTGTAGTACGCTCTCGAAACGGCAAAGCCATGCATGTTTTCATCAGATAGAAGCTGCGCTGCTTTCAGGCTTTCTTTAGCTTTTTCTACTAGCAAGGCTTGCTCCTCATTCATACGGCGATACCTTCTCGCCGAACATTTATCAGCAAAGGATTTTGCCGGGTTTTCCAGTCTTGCAAGCCTGCCCATACGTGGGTGATTAAAACATCGTGCTCAAGACAAAGTGCAGCAACAAACTCGCTGAGCCTCTTATTTTCCTGAGGAATGTCTACTTCTTCAGATAGGACGATCATCACATCGATGTCGGAGTGAGTGGTTGCGTCTCTTCTGGCTTGGGAACCAAACAACACCAGCGATGTCAGTCGCTCACCATAGACTGACTCCAGATACTCTTTTAACTTGGCTAGAATCTCTTGCAGTTTGGGATGGGTCATTGGTTTAGCGCCACTGAAGTCTATTCTCATTATGGCAACATTGCGCTAGCGCGGGCAACCAGCCAGCGAGAGAGGGAAGATAACGGATTGGCAGACTTGGTTTCTGGCTCGTAGTCGTCTGGGTAGGGGAGGTTGGGGCAGGTTTTGCGGTAGGGTTTGCTGTCGCCGAGGTAGCGTCGCCATTCGCGCAGGGTGAGGTTGCGGGTGAGTCGGGCGCAGGCTTGGGTGAGTACGTCTTGGGTGAAAACGTAACGAATTTTAGCGGTGCCGTCATAACTGGGGGTAGCGATATAGCGGCCATCGGGGCTAAAGCTCACTGGCGCTAATGGAACGTAGCGGAATTGCCATCCAGTGAATCGCCTTGTTGGGCATTTCAGTTTTTTTGTTGAGAGCGAGCAGGCTGGCGATGCAATCATGGGCTTTTAGTAGGATTCCTGTGCGAGTGACTTCGACTTTACGAGACATAATCGCCTGCCACCGCGCCCCTGTATAAAGCTTCGGCGATCTGTGCTTTCTTCACCGCTTGCCGAACATCGGCTCGGGTCAGATCCAGAACGCGCAGCTTACCACCTGTTTCCGCAACTGCTTCAATTCGGCGGTAAACCTGTGAGTGAGTTTCTGCATAGCAAGCCAGACCCTGTAATTTCCATAGAGCGTCGGCCAAGTAAAAACCGTGGGGATCTATGATGTCTGCGACAAGTTCGCCATCCTCCTCAGCAAAAAAAATGAAGTCCGGTCTGACGATCTTCGTGTCCTCGTCAGCACTGTAGGCAATACCCAGCGAGTCTTGGCTGGGGCGGTCGGGATTACGATACCAAAACTTGAAGCCGTCACGTTCCACTTCTGCCTTCAGAACTGCTTTCTCCCAAGTCCCTATCTCGGTGGGATACAAACCCTGCTCGTTACAGAGCAAGTGGTTCGCGTAAGTCGGAATATCTCTCTCCCTACCGTCCTGCTCACGTGCCTTCGTCGGCTCGAAGCGTGACATTGGGCGAGCCAAATCCACATCTTGAGGATCGGTGCTGAGTGCTACGATCTGACGGTAAGCATCTTGCCGATCGTGAGGTAGCTGTTTAACGTCTTCACGATAGTCAGATAACCATTGATCGGCCAGCTTCTTCGATTCAGCATCGAACAGAATCTGTAGGTTCTCCATCAGGTGCAGCGCAGCCACCTCTTCACGCGCTTCGATCAACGCTTCGTCGAAATCATCCTCTGCCTCAGGATGGCGTTTAGCTCGTTCCACAGTATAGGTGCGAGCAATGTCTGGACTGATGATCCTTGCTGTGCGTCGATAGGCATCACCGATCACCGCGTCGTCAGCCTCGGCCTGAAACTTGGTGTCACTTGTGCTACCTGTCCGCATGTCGGCGAGAATGGTTCGCCCCTCCACCGTCGTTACTGACTGCCTCTTTTCTGCAAATGCTTCAGCCTGTTCGTCAATAAAGTCGTCGAGCATCTTGTGCATGACCGCGTGTGCTTGACTGCCCGCACCTTGTAGCAGACCATCGGACGCCAGCTCGTGTGCTAAGGCCGTCAGGCGTATGGCCGGTTTCGCCCCACGCTGAGGCCGGGTCTGGGAAGGGAGAGAAATAAACTTTTCCCAAACTGCTTCCGGCACCGATGGGTTGGGCTTCATCTCCACAGGATTGATGAGGATGCGGCCTGTCGGCGGCGAATCACCGTCCCCTCCACGCAGCGCTTCGATCACGGATTCCACAGTTTCACGGTCAAACTTCGGCAGCAGGCAATTCACGGCATTGAGCTTGTCGTTGCCTGGGATGCGGCGTGCCAGCGGCGTGCGCACCATGCGGCCCAATAACTGCGCGATGTAGGTCTGATCCTGCGCCGGACGGAAGGAAATCACAACTTCCGCGCGAGGGCAGTCCCAGCCTGTGCTAATAGCGTCTTTTGCGACCAAGACGCGCACCCAGGTATCGTCCTGCACCCGCTGTGGCTCGATGTAGGGCACGGAATAGTTGCCGAATGTCTGCGTCGTATGCTCACCGAACACATGAGCGACGTGATTTTCAGTCACTTCCGGCCAATGCTGGAATATCGTTTGAAGTACGCGTCCGATATCGTTGTGATTCGGTTTGTTCGGCACCTGCAACACCATCAGGGGTTGAACGGATTCACCGCTGTCCTGTTGTTCAGTGTAGGTTGTCCATTCTTTGGAGGATTCCCGTAGCTTCTCGGCAGCACGACGCACCAGCACGGTATTAAAGTCTCCCGTCTTCTCATCGGGAATATCCAAAGCGATAGTGTCCTTCAGGAGGCCGGATTCCTGCACCCGCGTGCCGTCCACAGTGACTGGCGGCAGGGTGGTGCGACCGGTTGCGACTTCCATCGCCTTGTTGAAACGCTCCACCGTGGCCGAAATGCCCCACACCACAGGGATGCCGGGTACGCCTTTTTCACCGTTGATGAGCCGTTTGACGATGGTGGACTTTTCGCGGTTTTGCGTACCCATGCCTCGGTGCGCCTCGTCCAGCACCAGATAGAGCGACAGCGCCGGATCTTCGATGGTGTTGCGGATGGTGTCCCAAATCGTGTGACTTCGCAGGTCTGGTCGCATTTCAGGAAAGATGTCATCTTGTTCGTTTTCAGATCCACGCACCAGTAGGCTCTTCTTACCCAGCTTTTGAGTATTGAGAAAGTAAATCTTCCCGGCGTTGAACTTGGCACGGTTGAAGGTGTTTGCTACTACCACCAGGTCAGTATGTCGCAGGCGATCGGATGATTCCATCAGGCGGAAACGTGTTTGTTCGTTAAGCGAAGGGTCATCACTAAACCAAATCACCACGGCTCCGGGATCGCGGTCGAAGTTGAATATGTCGTCTCCGTGAAACAGAGCCTCGAACACGGCGGCGGCCATCACTGTTTTGCCCGCCCCAGTAGCAGCAGTCAGGGAAAATGCGTGGCGATCGCCGTCTTCATGCCAACGTTTGCGTGCCTTTCTCAAATTATTAAGTACGTCGAAAACGGCTTCGTTCTGGTAATCCTTCAGGGTGAACTTCATTCGTCTTCTCCGTTGGCAAATGCGAAATTGGTTAGGTAGGACTCATAGAGCCGGATAGCTTCCACACCTTCGGGTAGGCGTCGGGCCAGCGACTGAAAGCGGCGCTCATCATCAGTAACGATGTAGGCGACGCGCAGTCCCTTGTTCTTGCGCACAGATCTGAGGAAATCGGTCGCCAAGTCCAGTTCCACCAGCAAACCGTAGGCATCCGCCACGTCCCAGTCCTCTGCGGGCAGTTTGTCGATGCGCTGCCCCACACTACCGGCGCGGAGCCACAGCAGCGGAGCAATTCGGGCAAAGGCAGTCTGGTAGCTGACGGCCAGCGGCGTCTCGTAGGTCAGGGTGAAAAACTCGGCGTTCTCCTCAAAGCCGTCGGCCATCGGGAACTTATCTGTAAACTCTAGAGGGGTGACACAACCTTTGTAAGCGTTGCGCAGCGGACGATTGGCAATACAAAGACAAAAAAAGATAGGCTAGTTTTGAAACCTTAAGCCTATCGAATCAATATGATACCTACAGTTTACCAAACTGCCCTCAAACG
>JBBSNR010000149.1:0-7122 GCA_038260635.1 Phormidesmidales cyanobacterium | reverse complement strand
ATTTTCTATGGATCTGCTGCGATCGCTCCCCATTGGTCTCTATCTGGAGCAGCCGGTGACCTGGCTGCACCGCATTGATGCGCGAGTAAAGGTAGCCTGGCTGCTGAGCTTATTGCTAGCGCCCGTGCTGGCGAGCTCGCCTTACCGTATTGCTATCGTTGTTTTTTTGGTGCTGCTAACAATTAGCGCCCGCATTCCTTGGCGAGTATGGCGGCAGCAAATGGGCTGGCTGCTGCTGCTAGGCACGATTATCACGCTGCTGCTGCTGGTAATGCCGGACGGGATCGCGATATCTCAGCAGCCGCGACTGCCCACGGCTGAAATTTTAGAGGACTGGCCCGAAAAGCTCACGCCGCCGGAAACGCTGCCCAATTTGCCCCCGGTGACCGGCTACCGGTATGACATTGTGGACTTGGAGATTGCCCAGCTGCCGCCTCTGAACTTGAGCCTGCATATTACGCAGCGATCGCTCCGCCTGGCCCTCAAAGTCAGCACTCTGCTATTTACCCTGATCTACGCAACCACGCTCTTTTTACTGACCACTGCCCCTGAAGAAATCACCGAAGGCTTAGAGAACCTGATGCAGCCGCTGCGCTGGCTAGGGTTGCCAGTAACAGAAATTGCGCTAACCCTGACCCTGGCGCTGCGGTTTATTCCGCTGGTCTTAGAAGAAGTGCAAAATCTGGTGCGATCAGTGCGAACGCGGGCAATCAAGTGGCAGAAGCTGGGCGTGCGCGGTGCGATTCAGATTTGGCTAATGGTCTCAGAGCGGCTGATCGAAAATTTGCTGCTGCGGGCTGAGCAGATTGCCAGTGCAATGCAGGTGCGGGGCTTTACCAGCCCTAACGAGCATCGGGTGGTGTGGCATCGGCTGCGGCTGCGCTGGTGGGATTGGCTGATGCTGGGCGGACTGGGCTGCTTTTGGTGGGCTCGAATTGTATTTGGAGGCGTTGCTTGAAGTTGTTTGATGGCAGTGCCGACAGCGAAAATCTAGCTGATGGTGCTGGTCTCCGATCCGACTTGCGGCCCTGTAAACAGCGGTTTTGGCGATCGCTCCCCCTCGCTCAGCGCAGTGGCTCAGACATTTTTGCGGCGCTATTTCAATCGCAGCGTACAGGCATAGCCGGAATTGCCACTCTGCTAGAAAGCCCCTATCCGACGCAGCGCAACGCCATGACCCGCTATTCTGTTTGCGCGGGCGCACCTCGGACAGCAGACGGACAGGTTCAGCTCTGGACGCCAGAGATCGGTCAGGTTCTACCCCTACTACAGCAAATGCAGTCCGTCAGCCAGGTCTATGCCTTTCAACCTGACAATCTATCTGAGGATTCACCGGGGCAGCGGCCTCCAGGTCAGGCACCAGCGGATCATCTGCCGTTTGTGGGCGGCTGGCTCGGTTGGCTGGGCTACGATTTTGCTTGGGAGGTAGAGCGGTTGCCCTGGCTAAAAGAAGACAAGCTGCCTTTTCCGGTGGCTTTTTGGTACGAACCCGCTGAATTTGCCTTGCTAGACCATTGCTCGCAGCAGCTGTGGCTGGCCGCCGAAACTCAGGTCAAACTGGCCCACATGGTTGATCAGGTCAGCGAAACTAGCGCTAATCAGGCGGCGGCTTCTGCCCAAAGCTGGATCACTCAGTCTTTGATATTTGAAACTGAGCAAGCCGGATTTGAGCAGGCGGTGCAGCAGGCAAAGGCGCATATTCGCGCGGGCGATGTCTTTCAGGTGAACCATTCTCTGCGATTTCAGGCCCAGACAACTGCGCCAAGCTGGGAGGTGTACAAAACGCTGCACACAATCAATCCGTCTCCTTTTGCGAGCTACTGGCAGACCCCCTGGGGAGCGGTTGTTAGCTGCTCCCCAGAGCGCTTAGTGCATTTGCATGACGGCACTGCCCAGTCCAGGCCGATCGCAGGAACGCGGCCTCGGGGAAAAACGGTAGAGGAAGATGGCGCGATCGCTCAAGACCTGATCAGCGACCCCAAAGAACGAGCCGAACACATTATGCTGGTAGACCTGGAGCGCAACGATTTGGGCCGGGTTTGCGAATGGGGATCAGTACAGGTGACCGACCTGATGACAGTTGAGCGCTACAGCCACGTAATGCACCTGGTAAGTAATGTGACTGGTCAGCTAGGATCGCATCAATCGATAGCCCAGCTGATCGCCTCAATGTTTCCGGGCGGAACGATCACCGGCTGCCCTAAAGTGCGCTGCATGGAGATCATCGAGGCCTTAGAACCGGTCCGGCGCAGCTTATTCTACGGGTCTTGCGGATACTTTGACAGGCGGGGCAGACTCGATCTCAATATTCTGATCCGTACTTTGCTGATCGCCCCGTCCGTCCCTACATCGGCGGCCTGGCAGATGGTGTGGGGACAGGTAGGGGCGGGCATTGTGGCTGATAGCGACCCCGAGCGGGAGTGGGAAGAGTCTTTGCAAAAGGCCAAGGCCCAGCTGCTAGCGCTAGGACTATAGCTTTGCTCTGTAAGCTGGCTCTGAACTGCTCACGAATGCAGGCGCTTTAGCAGTTTTTAAGAACAGGGAGATAGAGAAGCTCTGGGGAATCTTAAGGAAAACACTGTAAACTTCAGTCATGCATGATACTTTCTATGACGCCAGGATAATCTACCTAAAACGTAACTTTTCAGGCGTGAACTCCTAGCCGCACAGTCCTCTGCGCACAGGCGATTACTTAGCTGGGTCGCTAGAATTGCTGCTTGGGATTGAATTTGCAGAAGGTTGACGAACACTCTCAAAGGCCGTATTAAAAATAACTTTAGCCGCAGTAATTTTTCTGCATCTTTTCCAACTCTCCCGCTGAAGCCTGAATGAGCACAGAAAATTACCTCAATCATCCTAACTTTGGCCTGCTCTTCAGGGTTTGCCTTGTAGACAAAGGACAGGAGCTGTTTGCCACTCTATACGCCCACCGGCTGTTTTTTGTCGTTAGAAACGACACCGGTGGTCTCTCGTTTGACCCAATCGGACGAGTGGAGGCAAAACAGCTGATAGAGCAGCGTCTGCGAGTGATTCGTCGTACGGGTCAGCAAAGCGAGTACGACCGGTTGCAGAAGACCTACAAGCAAGCCTTTTGACGATGACTTCACAGTTTGATGCGTCATCGTCAGCTGAGCTGCCCATTCGTCTGGAAAAAATTCGGCAGCTGATTCCTCAGCATGTGCGGCTGATTGCGGTAACTAAAACCTTTTCTGCCACTGTAGTACGAGCAGCCTATGCCGCTGGTCTGCGAGAGTTTGCCGAGAACAAGGTGCAAGAGGCGCTGGCCAAGCAGGCTGAGCTGAGCGACCTTACAGATATTACCTGGCATTTTATCGGCCATTTGCAGTCCAATAAAACTCGCAAAGCGCTGGAAAGCTTCGACTGGATTCACTCTGTTGACAGCTTGAAGTTGGCTGCTCGGCTCGACCGACAGGCGGCAGATCTCGGTAAGCGGCCTAGCTGTTGCTTGCAGGTCAAGCTGGCCCCTGACCCGACTAAAGATGGATTTGACCCAGCAGCACTGATGGCCGCGCTGCCTGCTTTAGATCAGCTCACCCATTTAGACATTAAGGGGCTAATGGTGATTGCCCCCTACGGTCTGCCGCCTGAGCAAACCCAAAAGATCTTCGAGCGGGCTCAGGACCTGTCCGGACAAATTAGACAGGAGGGACTAGAACAGATCAAGATGGATGAGCTGTCGATGGGAATGTCAGGAGATTTTGAGCTGGCGATCGCCACAGGTGCGACACTCGTGAGAATCGGCAGTGGCCTTTTTGGTCGCCGAGACAGACGCCTCTAAAGCGCTGAACCTCCCTCTAAAGGCTCTCTACCCAAAAAATCAACCAAAAAAGCTTGACATATTCCCAAAAGCGTGGGGTAATGCTTGTGAATCTAGTCTTAAGACTGGGTAAAACTAAGTAGTCACTTCCGTTAGCTCCTATGTAAATGCACTGAGTTGAGATTCTGTCAGCTCAGTTGGCACAGCAGCCGTAATCTTTTGGGAAAATTCCCAATTTATCAGCGACTTTGATGCCTGAGCCTGCTAATATACGAAGCTATTCATACGGACTTCTGACATTAGAGATCTCCCGCTGTGAAGTTTCCCTTTGAAGCGGGCTGAGTTTTTCGGAAATGCCCTAGTTTTATTGCCATGATTCTGCTGTGTCCTGAACTATGTTCACGCAGTTTTTTGCCAAGTCGTCAATGTCGTGTTGGAGCATGAGTTATGAGCGGTCTTTTTGGAAAGATCAAGGACTTTGTCGGATTGAACGATCCGGCTGATTATGAGTACGAGTACGAAGAGGAAGGCGAAGAGTATCAGAGCCTTTACGAAGAAGAAAATACTGAGCCTGAAGCCATAGTTCCGCCTATTCCGCCTGAGGAAACAGCTCGGCCTAGCCGTCGGCGGATCCGCGAGAGAGTTTTGTCCACTGATTCTGGAATGGTGTCAATGAATAACGTGATCGGTATGCCTGGTGCGATGAACGGCATGTCTGAAGTGTTGGTGATGGAACCTCGCACCTTTGAGGAGATGCCTCAGGCGATTCAGGCGCTGCGCGAGCGTAAGTCTGTCGTCCTCAACCTGACTATCATGGACCCCGACCAGGCTCAGCGTGCGGTTGATTTTGTCGCCGGAGGCACCTATGCCATGGACGGTCACCAGGAGCGCATCGGTGAGAGCATCTTCCTGTTTACTCCCAATTGCGTTCAGGTGAGTATGCCTTCTGAAGGTGAAGATGGGCTAACTGGCCAAGAGCCGATGAGTGCCCCTCGCCAGGCTGCCCCAACTCCCGCCTGGGCAACTGAGCAGATCGCTCGGATGGCTTAGGTTCTACCGCGATTGACAAAGGATTAAGTGCGGGCAATCGGGACGAGTGCTTTGAGCGTTTCTTGAAGCAGCTGTAAGATTGCGATTGAAGCTGGACACTACGTATTCCAGTAACTATTCGCGGTATGCTGTGGGAGAAATCGCTTTGGAGCTTGTCATCTTTTGCCTGTAAGACTTGGCATTATTGGCGGCGGGGTAATGGGCGAAGCTCTGTTATCCCGCCTTCTTTCTCAGGGGCTGTATGCACCTGAAGAGGTTTTGCTGAGCGAACCGTCGCCCGAACGTCGTCAGGTGCTCTCTGAACAGTATTCTGTGCAGGTGACGGGGCACAATCGCGAGGTGATTGAGGGCTGTCGGACTATTTTACTGGCGATTAAGCCTCAGGTTTTTGAACGGGTAGCCCAGGATTTTCAGGACGTTCGCTGCGACTCTCCGCCCCTGGTGCTATCGATTTTGGCGGGACTGCCGCTGGCTAAGCTAGAGGCGGCTATCCCCGGTTGGCCGGTGGTGCGGGCGATGCCAAATACGCCATCGACGGTGGGCGCTGGCATGACAGCGATCGCCATGGGCAGCCGAACGCTACCTGACCACAGCAAACTGGCGACTGAAATTTTTTCGGCGGTGGGCGAGGTTGTGCAGGTGCCCGAAGATTTGATGGATGCGGTGACTGGGCTTTCGGGCTCAGGGCCTGGCTATGTATCGATTGTGATTGAAGCTCTGGCCGATGGCGGGGTAGCCGCCGGACTGCCGAGGGCGATCGCCAATCAGCTGGCGGTGCAAACGGTACTAGGCACTGCCGAACTGGTGCGCACAACCGGCATTCATCCAGCAGAGCTGAAAGACCGCGTCAGCAGTCCCGGTGGCACCACTATTGCGGGCATTGCCTGCTTAGAGGAGCTGGGCTTGCGATCCGCCTTAATTGAGGCAGTACGCACTGCCAGTTCGCGATCGCGCGAGCTGGGCAAAGCTGCTCACTGACTGCCCAGGAGAGACTGCGCTCAGCTGCTTTCGCCATTGCCTGAGACTCCTAACCTGATAAGACTCCTGACCTAACAACCCTCTTTGACCAGCCCCGACAGTCTGCGCCCATGCCTCCAGAAGAACCGACTCCCTTTGAAAATACAGAAGCCAGCGGTGAGTCGTCCCGCACGCCGCCCCGTACGCCACTGGGCTTGCAGCGCTCCGACCGCAGGCAGGCAGGGGTACAGGCAGATATCGATCAGCTGGTGCGTCAGGGTCTGCAAGAGCTTGAGAGCAGACGGCGTGATTTGCAGCAGGAGGTAGAGCAGCTAGAGCGGCGAAGAGATCGCCTAGAGGCAGAAATGCGCTCTAGTTTTGCCGGGGCTTCTCAAGATATTGCCATTCGCGTACAGGGCTTTAAAGAGTATTTGGTCGGCAGCCTTCAGGATTTGACGGCGGCGGCTGAGCAGATTGACTTAGCACCCGGCGTATCTGCCGTGCCTGTCACCACTACTGCGCCGGTTGACCGTGCTCCAGAAAGTAATGAGATAGTCTCTCTGGCGGCCCAGCGGTTTGCTGAGCAGCGCGATCGCATCAGCAGTCTGCTCGATCAATATCGCACTCGCCCTGACTACTACGGTCCGCCCTGGCAGCTGCGCCGCACCTTTGAACCGGTTCACGCAGATCGCGTTTCTAACTGGTTTTTTACTCAGGCCGGGCGTGGCGCTGTGAAAAGTATGGGCAGCCGTCTGCAAAATGTGCTGGTCGCTTCAGCCGCTATCTCTTGCCTGTACTCCATTTACGATCAGCGGCTGTGCGTGCTGGTGCTGGCAACGACCCCAGAGCGACTAGGTGAATGGCGGCGCTGGCTGCAAGACTGCTTAGGCATTGCCCGCGCTGACTTTGGCACCAATCGAGGGGTGATGCTGTTTGAGGCGTCTGAGCCGATGACCCAGCGGGCTGAGCGCCTGCTAGACAGTGGCCGCATTCCTTTTTTAATTATGGATGAGGCAGAGGACAAGGTGAGCCTATCGCTGCTACAGTTTCCTCTGTGGTTAGGGTTTGCCCCTGATCCAGCGAATCCGTCTACAGACTACGACTACTACTAATTGCGACGACTATTCAAGCGCTGCCATGTCTGGGTTTACTATCGCGATATTGTTACTGGGGCTGCTGGGCGCGTACTTACTGGGCTCTATCCCAACCGGTTTTTTACTGACCAAGGCGCTGATGGGCGTCGATATCCGGGAGCATGGTTCGGGCAATACGGGCGCGACCAATGTGTTTCGGGTAGTGGGCAAGACGGCGGGGACAGCCGCGCTGCTGATTGACCT
>JBBSNR010000148.1:0-7156 GCA_038260635.1 Phormidesmidales cyanobacterium | reverse complement strand
CCAGAGTTCGCTATTCCAAACAGTCTGAGAGATGAGGCTGTCTACCATGCTGTTGATGCCACTTAGATGGCCCATTGTCTGATTTACATGAGGTCTAATTTACAGGAGTGACCGGGCTATGAATTGTTCATTTGGTCATAAGCCGCTGCCAAAATCAATTTAAGATGAAGGACTGGCATAGCATCAGCCAAACACACCGCCCTAACCAAAAACCCTGTGCTGTAGCGAGGGCATTTGTCTGCGCACCTGTTCCAGACGAGCCGGGCGAATTTCGGCGATCGCCATCCCCACCTGGTCGCTCGCATCGGCCAAGATAATTCCCCACGGGTCAATCACCATGGCATGACCGTGAGACTGCCGCCTGGCATTGTGAAAGCCGGTCTGAGCGGGGGCGAGCATGTAGCAGGTATTTTCGATCGCTCTAGCCTGCAAAAGCACCTGCCAATGGTCTTTGCCGGTAAACGCGGTAAAGGCCGCTGGCACGATCAGTACCTCTGCGCCGCCTTTGGAAAGCTGCCGGTAAAGTTCGGGAAAGCGCACGTCGTAACAGACAGAGATGCCCAGATTGCCCAGCCGCTCTGAGCTATAGACCGCCGGAATGGAGCTACCGGACGTGACGGTAGTCGATTCTCGGTAGGTGTTGCCATCGGGCAGGTTGACATCGAAAAGATGGACTTTTTCGTAGCGCAGCAGTTCTTCGCCGTTGGCATTGACAAGCAGGGCCGTATTGTAGGTGCGCCCGTCGGGAGAGGGCACCGGGTAGCCGCCGCCCAGCAGCGTAATGCGGTAGCGCTGGGCCATGGTTTTGAGAAATTTTTCGCTGGCTGCGCAGATGGCTCCGGCCTGCTTAAACTTGGCTTCTTCGTCACCTAAAAAGGAAAAGTTTTCGGGTAGCGTGACCAGCTCAGCGCCGCGACGGGTGGCTAGGTCGATCAGCTCTTCGGCTTGAGCCAAATTTTTGCTGAGATCGGCCACGCTGGTCATTTGCAGAGCCGCTGCCAGGTAGGGCTTCATAAGTCTCAAATTGCAGAACAGTGCAGATAGAACAGGCTTTTAATTGTACGGGTTGGGGGGTAGAGATGAAAATGGAAACAGCAAGCAGGCAGTAGGAACGGATCATCAGCCGTTTAAGTCGGTTTGCCAGCGGCTTGGTAAAGATGCTGCAAAGGCTAAAAAATTTGGAATCTGAAGCGGCCTGTCTGTCGTCATAGAGTAATTCACCTCACCTACGCCAACATGATCAACGGGACTATTCTGCAATGCTTTCATGGGTATACGCCCGCCGATGGCTGTCTGTGGAAGCAGCTGGCTGCGGCTGCGCCTGGTCTGGCCCAAGCAGGATTTAGTGCGCTGTGGCTACCGCCGATGACTAAAGCCAGCGACGGCGCGAGCGATGCTGGCTACAGCGCTTACGACCTGTATGATCTGGGCGAATTTGACCAGTGTGGCAGCGTCGCGACTAAGTACGGTGATTTTCCGCAGTTGCTGACGGCGATCGCCGCTGCTCATACCGCCGGGCTGCAAGTCTATGGCGATGTGGTTTTGCATCGCAAGCACGGGGGAGATGGCATTGAGCACTTAGCTGGAACGCCAGTGGCCTGGCGCGATCGCAACCGCATTATTGGCCCTACCCAAACCATTGCCGCCCAGAGCCGCTTCACCTTTCTAGGACGGGAGCAGCGCTACAGTGCGATGACCTGGAAAGGGGAGCATTTTCAGCTGGTCAACCACAACTGTCTGGATAACTGTTTGGCCAAACCGAGTGAGCTGAGCGGTCAGCGCGATCGCGTTCTCTACCGCCTCAAGCCCAAGACGTTTAGCACTGAAGCCGATGTCCGGCTGGGTCAGCAGGGACGATGCTGCGACCAGCAGACGCTGAGTAATCGCGGCGCGCTAGTCTGTGAGCTAGATCTGGAAATGCCAGCAGTGGTACAGGCGCTGAATGAATGGGGGCGCTGGTTTTTGAGCACAACCCAGATAGACGGACTACGGATAGACGGAGTTAAGCATGTGCCTGCTCCATTTGTGCAGGAATGGCTGCGGCATCTGCGCGGTGGCTCCACCGATCCCTCGGTACCGTCGCTGTTTGCCATGGGCGACTGCTGGTCAGACCAGGTGAACGATCTGCACTGGTATATTGCCAAAAGCGGCGGTCAGCTCTCGCTATTTGATGTGCCGCTGCACTACAACTTTCACCGGGCCAGCCGCCAGGGCTGCTACTACGACCTGCGCCAACTTTTGGCGGGCACCCTCACAGATGAACAGCCCGCTCTGGCGGTCACCTTTGTTGACAATCACAATTCTCAGCCGCTGCAAATTTTAGAGTCTCCGGTTGAGGACTGGTTTAAGCCCTTGGCCTATGCCCTGATTTTGCTGCGGCAGGAAGGCTACCCCTGCGTCTTTGTAGCTGATTACTATGGCGCTCACGCTTGGGTTATCAAGCAGCTGATGTGGGCGAGATCGCACTGCGCTTATGGGGAACAGTACGACTACTTTGCGCGACCCGACCTGATTGGCTGGACCCGGCTGGGCAACGCTGACTATCCGCAGGCGATCGCTGTCGTCATGAGCAACGGCAAGGGCGGCAAACTATGGATGGAGGCGGGCAAACCCGACACTCAGTTTGTAGACATCACTCAGCAGATGAAAAAATCGGTGCGAACCAATGCTAACGGCTGGGGGAATTTTGGCTGCTTGGGTAGTACTGTATCGGTGTGGGTGGAGGCTTGCCTCAAGCATTGAGCTTTTGGACTGGGCTTTTGGATTGAGCTTTTGGCAAATCAACCCCTTGACAGGAAGCCGCTTCTATCGCGACAATAGTTGTTCTTGTAAAAATGCTCGGATCAGGTAAAAAGGCGCTGCTCCAGCCCTACCTCTACGGCATAAGGAAAAAAGGAACTATGACTTACGCAATTATTGCGGCTGGCGGAACCCAGCTGCGAGTAGAACCCGGTCGTTTTTACGACATTAACCGCCTGCCGGTTGAACCTGACGAACAGATAACAATTGACGATGTTCTGATGGTAGAAAATGACGGCGACCTCAGCATTGGCCAGCCGCTGGTAGAAGGGGCGACGGTCAGCGGTACGGTGATCAGCCATCTGCGCGGTAAGAAGGTAATCGTCTACAAAATGCAGCCCAAGAAGAAGACCCGCAAGAAGCAGGGTCACCGTCAGGAGCTGACTCGGGTGATGATCGATTCGATTACGGTAGGCGGCAGTACTATCACCGTCGATTCTACTGGCAGTGCGGCCGCTCCCGAAGCGAGCCCCGCAGAAAGTACCGAAAGCACAGAAGCGGCCAGCTAAGCGCTAAGCAACCGGCTTTCAACGGCCAGTGAAGGGCTTTACTAAACGCAGCTATCTTTTTAACAACAGGAGATCATTCCAGCCATGGCACATAAGAAGGGAACAGGCAGTACACGCAACGGTCGCGACTCTAACGCTCAGCGGCTGGGTGTGAAGAAGTACGGCGGCGAAAAAGTGATTGCGGGCAATATCATTGTGCGTCAGCGCGGTACCAAGTATCATGTGGGCGAAAATGTCGGTCGCGGTGGCGACGATACGCTTTTTGCTTTGATTGATGGCGTGGTCAAGTTTGAGCGCAAAGGTAAGAGCCGCAAAAAAATTAGCGTCTATTCGGCTTAGATCCAGCAAATAAGAGAAGGCGGCTACCGGGCTGCTTTATCAAAGCCAATATGCTGCAATTGTAGAAGCTCGCTGTCTCGAAGGAGGCGGCGAGCTTTTTAGTGACAGCGACCAGTCAGTGTAGAGCCCATTGTTCACGGGTATTCTAATCAAAAGCTTTTCTTTAAGGGGTATTACCCCCCGACCCTGCTAAGGTATCTTATCGATGACAGGTTTGTCTTGATTTACGGACTGAGTCACTCGGTCAGCAAGCGATAGACGACTAGGGTTTGAGCTGATAGCTTTTGGCGGCTTGGGTATAGCGGTGTACAGATGCCCTTGTGCGCCGTGATTGGCCCTTCGTATTGTCAGAGCTTGTAACCGGCAAGGTGTATTCGAGCCAAGTGACCAACGCTATAGTAGGCTGCTGTGCCCTTTTATATTGTGTTTGCTGCTTTGCCTGCGATCGCAGCCTGTGCTTCAGGCAGCGCTGCTCTCTATGCCTGGCAGCGCCGAGAAGTCAATGGGGCCGCCGCATTTTCGCTATGCATGGGCAGCATTTTTATCTGGTGCTTTCTTACGGTCTTTGAATATCTATCGCTAGACCAAACTGCTCGCATTATTTTCAGCAAGGCTGAGTATATAGGCATTGCTTTTTCCCCAACGCTCTGGCTGACGTTTACGCTGCAATATGCTCACTACGATGGCTGGTTGGCGCGGCGCAGGCTAATAGCGCTCAATGTGATCCCGGCACTGACGCTGATATTGGCCTTTACCGACCACTGGCATGGCTGGATCTGGCGATCAGTGTCTTTGACCCTACAGCCTTTTCCTCAGCTGGTCATCGAGCATGGCTGGTGGTTTAACTATGTGGTAGTCCCTTACTTCTATGTGCTGGTGACAGTTGGCTTTGGGACTTTGCTGACGGCTGCTTTTGTCGGATCGCAACTGCATCGAAAGCAGGTTTTTGCGCTGCTATGTGGGGCCATGACTCCTTTTATCTGCAATGTGCTGTACGTTGTTGCGGGAATTACATTTTACGGCATGGATCTAACGCCGGTAGGGTTCGCGATGACCGGGATGATAATCCAGTTTAGTTTGTTTCGCACCCAGTTTTTAGATGTTGCTCCTATTTCATACAGAACTGTTCTGCTTAGCGCAAAGGATGCGGTTATTTTGTTGAATGTTCATCATCGGATTGTAGATCTAAACCCCAGCGCTTTGGCTGAAAGCACTTGCTGGTCTAGTATAGAGGCTGTTTCTGGCAAGCGGTTTGAGAGAGTTTTCCCATGCTATGGGGGACTGTTGCAGGGCGGTAGTGCAACAGATGAACTAACTGAAACAATCTCTCTGCCTCGAAGAGGAGCTAAGGGGAAAGACAGTTTGGGGGAAGTGTTTAGAGAAGTAAGGGTGCGATCGCTGCTTAGCCCCGGCGGTCGGCGTTCGGGCTGGGTCGTGATTATTCGCGACGTTACCTTGGAAAAACAACAGCAGGCCCAGTTAGAACAGTTTGCCTATCTCGACAGTCTGACCGGACTGCACAATCGCAGGTATTTGGAGCGCAAAGTAGAAGAAGTGCTGTCGCCCTATTCTAGTCATTCTGAATTAACGCTGCTCCCATCACTGGCGCTTTTGTATATCGATCTCAACCGCTTTAAACCCATTAACGATACCTACGGTCATGAGGTAGGCGACGCGGTGCTGCAACACTTTGCGCAGTGTCTCAGACACAGCATAAGTCCAACAGATACAGCAGTCCGCCTGAGTGGAGATGAATTTGTTGCGCTGCTGTATGACGCCGATATGTCTGTAGCAATGGCGGTGCGATCGCGTCTCCTATGCTCTCTAGCACAAGAGGTCACACTGTCGGGCCATCGTCTCATGCTCAGCGCCAGCATTGGCATTGCCTGCTGCCCGAGAGATGGCGTTACGCTGCAAGACCTGTTGCGACAGGCTGATGGAGAAATGTATCGGGAAAAGCGCCTGAGGAGAGATGCTTAGGAGAGTGTTCTGGGTACTTGTTCATCAGCAACCACTTCAAAGGCGTTGGCTACGCGCTCGGGAATGGCCACTGGGCGACCCTTTTGCGCATCGACAAATACCCAGTCGGTTTCGCCTGTGGCAAGAACAACCTGATCGGAGATGCGAAAGAACTTGTAGTGGCGCTGCGATCGCACTTTTCCAATGCTGGCAATCCAGGTAAGAATGGCAATCTCTTCTCCTTCAAAAGCAGGCCGCAGATAGTCTACCCGGTGAGATCTGACGACCCAGGTTGCGCCAAAGGCGGTGGTTTCGCGGGTGCAGGGGGTGTGGTTGGCGTGGGCGATCGCGGCAGTCTGCATCCAGCGCACATACTCCACATTGTTTAGGTGGTCGTTTTCGTCAATGGCTGAGGCGGGCACGGTAAAGTCGTAGCGGTAGATAGCGGATGAATTGAGGGGCATGGGCGAGCAGTGGACAGCGTCGTTATTCTAAGCTGCCAGGGTACTTATTCGGCGCGCAAACCAACGCTGCAACACCGAACCCCTCCGTTGGTCTCCTTGCCGAAGAGAACCGAAATGCAAGACTACTGACGCTAAACCTGTATCTGACATTGCGATCGCTCTACATACGAAATCTACTGTGCGACCCTCAAAGAATTCAGGAAGTCTACATGGCTCTAGTTGCAATGAGGTTATGATGACTAGAGAGTAAGCCCGCAATTTAGCGCCTGAGCATGTCTAGCGACGCCATCACCGTATTTTTCTCCTATTCGCACAAAGACAAAACGCTGCGCGATGAGCTGGCGAAGCATCTGGAAGCTTTGAAGTTTAGCGGCATCATCTCGGCTTGGGACGATAGCCAAATAATGCCGGGGGATGAGTGGGATCGGCAGATACAGAGCAAACTGAATTCGGCGCAGATTATTCTGCTGTTGGTGAGTTCAGATTTTATTGCTTCGCGCTACTGCCAAGAAACTGAAATTAAGCGGGCGATGGAGCGGCATGAGGAGGGTGAGGCTCGAGTGCTGCCGATTATACTTCGCAAATGCTTTTGGCATGTAACGCCTTTTGGCAAGCTGCAAGCGCTACCCCAAAATGGTACGCCGGTGATGGACGTGGGCACTTGGCCGACTTGGGACGATGCGTTTTATAGCATCACGGAGGGTATTCACAAGGTAGCGAGCAGCTTTTCCCAATCGGTTGCATCAAAGCCTGTGCAGGTAGCTGCGAAAGTGCCTGCTAAAACAGCCGCGAGTAATACGCAAGACCAGTACCGAAAGCAGGTGCAAGAGTATTTGGTTGACCGGCAGCTAACGGTTTTTCACGAGGCGCGGCTGGAGCTTTTGCGCAAGCAGTTGAAGCTACCAAAGGCGGAGGCACAGCGAATTTTATCGGAGGAGCTTGCGCCGTAGCTGTCTATTTTCCAGATAGAGAAAACTGTGATAGATTTCAAATTATTCTAGCCTGACCCCTGTAGGAAAGGTCGTAATGCCGACAGACGAAACGCTGCCCTTATTAGTAGAACTTGGCCGAAAGCTATCGGTGCTG
>JBBSNR010000147.1:0-7233 GCA_038260635.1 Phormidesmidales cyanobacterium | reverse complement strand
GAGTATGCACCGTTTGCTATATACAGCTAAGGGGGTTGGCCAATACAACGCCTCTGGGCGCTTGGTGATACTCTAAAGCCAGCTTAAGAAAGTTAGCCTAAATAAGCTAAATCCCATCTGCCACTTAGTCGCACTTAGCTACGCTATGGACTCTAGCTTAATTCTGTCTAATATACTTAATCCGCCGGTTTTGTTCTTTTTCATGGGGTTAGCAGCCGTTTTCGCTAAGTCGGATTTAGAAATTCCTCAGCCAATTCCCAAGCTGTTTTCGCTGTATTTGCTGTTTGCCATCGGCTTTAAAGGTGGGCACGAGCTGCACGAAAGCGGATTGACCACAGAAGTGGCCGGGGCGCTGATTGCGGCGGTCATTGTTGCGGCGGTAGTGCCGATCTATTCTTTTTTTATTTTGCGGCTGAAGCTGGATCTGTATAATTCGGCGGCGATCGCAGCCACCTACGGTTCCATCAGTGCCGTCACGTTTGTCACCGCCAGCTCTTTTTTAGACCGGCAAAACGTTGACTTTGGTGGCCATATGGTAGCGGCACTGGCGCTGATGGAGTCGCCTGCGATTATCGTTGGGCTGCTGTTGGTGCGCGTTTTTGCTAATCGGGCGACGGCTGATAGCGAGGGAGAAAAAGAGGCGTTTGATTGGGGTGAAGTGCTCCGCGAGTCTTTTTTGAACGGGTCGGTCTTTTTGCTAATTGGGAGCCTGTTAGTCGGCTTAGTGACCAGCCAGCAGGGTTGGGACAGTCTCAAGCCGTTTACCGGAGAAATGTTTTACGGCGTTCTGACTTTCTTCTTGCTAGATATGGGGTTAGTCGCCGCGCGACGCTTTCAAGACTTGCGCAAGGGGGGCTCTTTTCTCATTGGCTTTGCCGTGCTGATGCCAGTGCTAAATGCGATGGTGGGAATTGCGATCGCCGGTCTGCTGCAAATGAGCGCCGGTAACGCCCTGTTGTTTGCGGTGCTGTGCGCCAGCGCTTCCTATATTGCAGTGCCAGCAGCGATGCGGATGACCGTTCCTGAGGCCAATCCCAGCCTCTACATCTCTATGGCTCTAGCGCTCACCTTTCCGTTTAATATCGTCATTGGCATTCCCATCTATTTTCAAATCATTCAAAACTTTTGGAACTGACCGGTCTACTGACGGTCTCTCTTTCCTGCCCAGCCTCCGCTCAGAATGCCTGCTTAGACTCACGAGAGGACTCCCTTCGGTATGCACTTAGTCAAACGTCTCGAAATTATTGTCTCCTCTAGAGAGACGCACAAAATCCTCGAACAGCTTGACAAAGCAGGCGTTCGAGGCTACTCAGTGATTCGTGATGTGGTGGGAAAAGGCGGCGGTGGCCAGGTTTCAGATGATTTTGACCTGGCCGCCACCACGCTGAGCAACGTCTATATTCTGTCGTTTTGCGCCGAGGACCGGGTAGAGCCCATTTTGGCGCGAATTCGTCCGCTGCTGAAGAAGTTTGGCGGCGTTTGCTATCTGTCTGATTCGACAGAAGTGTAATTTAGCTGGGTATAACGGTCAACCGCTGACCAAACTATCAGCGGTTGACCGCGCCATCACCCTGATGGACTGGTAGACGCCGCCAAACTTTCCCAACGCAATTGTTTAAGACTAGCCGTTGACCAGGTTACGCTGGCGACGCAGCATCAAAACGCCCACTGCGCCCACGCCCACCAAAGCGGCGGTCGTACTGGGTTCAGGTACGGAGGCAGCATCGTCAACCGCTACGATTTCGCCAGCGGCTACCGGCAATACAGCAAGATATCCACCCGTCCCATCGACTTCGCCAGTCGTGCCGCTACCAATGCCAGGCGCGACAGTCTTGCCGTGAATGACAATTTCACGGAAGGTGAGCGGCATCAGGTCAGCCGCAGTAAACGGGTTGCCGGTGATGCGACTGCTGCCGAAGATGCTGGGATCAGTCAAATCGAAGACTGTGGTGACACTAGCGTTACCATCTGGGGTGTTGATGGTCTCTAAAGGCAAAATAATCGGGCCATAGACCGGGGCTCCTTCGCCTAGCTCAACAAAGCCATCGCCATCGCCATCCTGAGCGAGCGTAGGCGTCATCGAATCAGCAATTTCGCCGGCGCTGTCAAACAATCCGTGAATGTGCTGAACGTGGTCTTGATTGGGCTCTAGGCCGGTGGCGTTAGTGGTGACAGTGAGCGTTTTCTCATCATCAGAAAGGTCAATCAGCACGGTGCCCGAAGCGCCCGAGTTGCTGAGCGAATTCACATCGGCTCTAAAGCTAGCCGCTTGAGCAGCCGCGGCTGAAAAGCCGAGCAGTGAAGCGCTGAGTAAGATAATTCTGGAAAGATGTTTCATAGGAAATGGGTTCTAGATTTTCAATAGGGGCTTTGTAGATGAAAAGATACACCGCCTCTCGATGGTAGGGAGAGGCGCTACAGAGATTAGCTCGATCCGCTTGGGGCACGCCGCTACTTCAGTTGAGGCAGCCAGAGAAGCTGATGACTTGTCTGGCTAGAGGCGCGATACTTCAGAGGAGTGGCCCTGCCATCGCACAGCTAAAAATTTTGGCTGATAGAGATAACCACCGTTCGCACGTCTGTAATATAGTCAGCGAGCAAGATTGTGAACAGTTCAAAACCTGCTCATTCTTTGCTCATTTGTAAAAGCTCTATCAAAGGTTAGAGGCGTCTATCAAAGTTTTGTGTGCTGCTTGTAAAGCTGGGAAAAGAAACTGTGTTATTTTCGTGAACTGTATAAAATTATCTTGAAATAATGGTCTTGAGACAGTTTCCACTCAAGACACTTTCCACTTAGGACACTTTCCACTTAGGACACGTTCCAAGGGCCAGACGCCTCTACTCATACAGTTCACTTCAAACAGTCCACTGCAAACGGCTATGAATGACACGGCGCATCTGAGAGAGCAGTATTTGGACTTGATCAACCATCAGCTGCCTGCTAAGGCCCAGCAAACTGCGATGCCGGTGCGCTTTAACCACTGCTTTGCCAGAATTGTGCTGGATAATTTGTTTGGCGACTGCTGGTATCACTATCTATCTCGTCAGCAGCCTGCCTATAAACAGCTAGACGAAGCGCAGCTCAAGCAGGCGATCGCCCTGGCTCAATCTATAGCGTTGGTCACTTGGCTTGAATACAGTAACGCAGGTGAAACCGTTACATAACAACAGGCCAAGTGACTCGCGTTACCCGAATGCATCCGGGTAACGCTATATGCTGCGATCACCGCAGACAGCCGCATTACTCAATCAAAGCAGCCTGCGATGGCGGGGCAAGCAGCGCTGATACAGAGCCATGAGAGTATAGCGTTGGTCACTTGGCTTGAATACAGTAATGCAGGTGAAACCGTTACATAACAACAGGCCAAGTGACTCGCGTTACCCGAATGCATCCGGGTAATGCTATAAATTGAGCGATCGCCACTGCTAAAAGCTTTTCCCTTAGATAGATAATAATTTGCGCTCAGGTGCCTTATCTTCTGTATAGCTCACGCTTTTACCGCCGTCAGCAACAGCCGATTTAAAGAACAACTTAAAAATAGCTTTAGTGAATTAGCCCAAACCGTTCAAGCCTGGAAGCCTGTTCATGAAAATCGCTATTGTTGGATTGTTGCACCATCCGATTGCAGAGCCTTTTGCGGGCGGCATGGAGTCACATACGTGGTGGCTGGCCAAAAAACTGAGAGAGCGAGGGCACGAAGTCACGTTGTTTGCTAGCGGTGATTCTGATCCGGCGCTGGGCCTGGAGCCCTGCATTGAGCGGGCGTTTGTGACCCATCCTCAGGCGCAGACCGTTGCAGGCCGTCAGTCTTGCAATATGTCGGCCTATGCTAGTGTGATCCGACAGATCTGCCAGAGCCAGTTTGATGTTATTCACAACAATGCGCTGCATCCCTTTTTGCTGCTGAGCGCGGCTGACTTGCCGACGCCGATGCTGACCGTTTTACATACGCCTGTGTACGCGGAGCTGGCGGCAGCCGTTCGATATGCGGCTGCCCGCAATACGCTGGGTAAACTGGCTGCGATCGCTGTCTCAAAAAATTTGGCCGCCGAGTGGCGCTCTCTGATTACAGTAGACGTGGTTTATAACGGTATCGCTGTTGAGAATTGGCCGTTTATCTCCGAGACGCCGCCTGGTTTGGCGCTGTGGTATGGCCGGATTGTCCCGGAAAAAGCGCCTCATCTGGCTATTCAGGCGGCGCTGGCGGCGGGCTATGCAGTCGAATTTGCCGGGCCAGTGGGCAACCAGGGGTATTTTGAAGCGCAGGTTTTGCCGCTGCTAGAGAGTAGCCAGGTGCGCTATTTGGGCCATCTTTCACACCCTGCCATCAAACAGGCCTTGGCCCGTGCCAGCGTCTTGGTAAATACGCCGCTCTGGGAGGAGCCCTATGGGTTTGTCTATGCAGAGGCGCTCGCATCTGGAACGCCGGTAGCTGCCTTCGATAGCGGCGCTGCGGGAGAGATTTTAGAGGCGCGATCTGGGGTGGTGGTAAAAGAGAGAACGGTGGCGGCCTTGGCTGGGGCGATCGCTTCAGCAGCCCAACTCTCTCGTCAGGACTGTCGCCAGCGAGCAGAGTCTTTTTGCCATATCGATACGATGATTGCCAGCTATGAACGCCACTACCGACAGCTGATCCGGCGACAGCGGCGGCAGGTCAGGCAAGTGGAGCGATTGGGGCAGAGTCTAGATACCGTCAGCTCAATGCAGCTGATGGCTGGGATTGCGACCTCGACTTGACGATGGGTTGAAAGGCTGGGTTACAAGGCGTCTTCAGGCTACCGAGTTTGGCTGTCTATATGAAAATTGCGTTTTATCTAAATCTTCAGGGTGCGGGTCACTGTCGGCGGTTTGAGGCGATCGCGCCCCACTTCCCAGCTGACTGTCAGCTTGCGGTAGTCGGGATGGATGGCCCACCGGCGATCGCCAATATCGGTCGCCCGGTAGAGCGGGTCAGCGTGCCTGGCTATGGGCCGCGATCGCCGAGCTGGTTTATGCAGCAGCAGACGCTGCACGACTATCACGACTTTTTGGTCAACCATGGGGACAACGCCGCCTTTACGCTGGCGATGGTCTCTTTTTTGAGCCGCTGGCAGCCCGATTTGCTGGTGGCTGACGTGGGCTTGGAAGCCTCAATTTTAGGGCGGATGTGCGGCATTCCGGTAGTCTACGGCAGGCAGCACGGTCAGCGCTGGGACAAAGGACACACCCTGGCTTATGAGTGGGCCTATTCGCTGTGGGCACCCTATGCAGCGGCTATGGAGCAGGCAGACTGCCCGCAGTGGGTGAGAGAGAAGACATTTTACAGCGGTGGATTTTGCCGATTTACCGGCAGGCAAAGGGCCGCAATAGCGCCATCTGGCTATGCCAAAAACAAGCCTAATATTTTGGTGATGACCGGCTTTGGCGGCACGGAGATAACCCCGCAAAAGATGGCGATCGCCGCTGCTGCAACCCCTACCTGGCGGTGGCATTGGCTGGGTTCCCCCGCGCCAATTGAGGGGGTGAGCGGCTACGGTGTGGTCGAAGACGTATGGCCATACCTCTGCTACGCGGACTTGGTGATCGCTAACGCGGGCCACAATTCGACTATGGAGATTGCAGCGGCGGGCGTGCCTGCGATTTGCATACCGGCAGCGCGGCCTTTTGCCGAGCAGCAGTGCAAAGCGGAGACGCTGCGGGCTTTGGGGCTGAGCGTAGTTGTCCCGACCTGGCCAGAACCGTCGCAGTGGCCTGAGCTGAGGCGGCGATCGCACCAGCAAAATCGCTCCGGCTGGGCGCAGCTGCAAGCGATAGAAGCGCCGCAGCGAGCGGCCCGCTATATTGCTCAGATTGCTCAGCAGTGTATGAGGCCAACGGTGGAGCAAACGGGGTCTGTAGAAGCGGTCGGGGCGGCTTAGGGACAGGTGTTTCGAGGGTTTCAGGCGTATGGTGTCTTAGGAGGCGATCGCCTGATCTGGCAATCGGACGACTGTAATCTCCTTGCCTGCTGCTGTCCACTCAATGTATCCAGCGTCAGCAAAGGCAGCTAGCCAGCGGGTCATCGGCCATTCGCCCCAGCGCTGGTAAAAGATTTTGGCATTGTCAACAATGCTCTCAAAATGCTGCCAGGGGGGAACGGTACTGCCGTGGTATTGGTGAAAGGCCACCGCATCGGGCACCCAGTAGAGCGGTATCTGCCGTACTCTGGCTTTCCAGGCAAAGTCTGTGTCTTCTGCGCCATAGCCCCGATAGCAGTCGCTAAATCCACCCATCTGCTCAAAGCGCGATCGCCGCAGCGCAAAAGAGAGTGACCAAAACAAACCGTAGTCGGGCTCTCGGATCAGTGGCGTGATTGGAGAGACCTGGCGCTGCGGGTGAGGCTGGCTCTGCGACATCAAGGCGGACTCAGTCCAATAGGTGGCTAACGGCTGCTTTAAATAGCGAACGTTTGCCATGGTGACGCCTTGCACCTGCTGAGCACCGCTCTGGTAAGCCGCAACCATTGACTTGGCTGGGATACAGTCTACGTCTAAGAAGATCAGCAGGTCGCCTTTGGCCTGTTTTGCAGCCAGATTGCGGGCTTGAGCCAGGGGCAGGCTAATGTCGGGATGCTGGTAAGTGTGGTGATGGCAGGGAAACGGCCAGTCGGCGATGGGTGAGGCCGGTTCATTCATATGAACGACCACGCATTCGTCCGGCAGGCGAGTAGAGCGGGCTAGGCCCTGGAGGAGATTGCGCAGGTGGAAAGGGCGATCGCGCGTCAGCGTTAAAACCGATATTTTCATGGAGCCAAACCAAAAGCTGTTTTTCAATCGTGCCAATAGATACTGCTGTTCACATCCGCCACAGGCTAGGTGTTTACGCTCTTTAGATAGACGCTATTTTGGCGTGATCTCAGTAATCTTGCTCACAAGTAGTCTTTTTTATTTGAAGTTTCTTTTGCAAATCGATCTTCTCAATGCTACTGACCTTAGCCAAAAGGCGATCGCCATTCATCATCGCCTCTGCGAAGCCTACAGTTGCCCAATTGCCTACTTCCATAATCTAGATCCGCTGAGCGAACTGGTCTCTTCTCTGCTGTCGCATCGGACTAAAAATAAAGACTCAGGTCGGGCATTTAAGCAGCTCAGAGTGACTTTTCCTACCTGGGAGGCGGTGCGTGATGCGGAGACAGCGGCAGTGCAGAGCGCGATCGCTCCCTGTACCTGGCCCGAGCAAAAAGCCCCTCGTATTCAGCAGATATTGCAGCAAAT
>JBBSNR010000146.1:0-7259 GCA_038260635.1 Phormidesmidales cyanobacterium | reverse complement strand
GACGCCGACTACGAAGCGGGCTATGTGAACTTTGTCGAAACGCTGCTCACCCCCAGCAAAGACAACGTTTTTTTAGACAAGCTACAGCACTTTCAAAAGCGCATCGCCGAGTACGGCATTTACAATGCGCTGGCCCAGCTGTTGATTAAGCTAACGGCCCCAGGTGTACCGGACTTTTACCAGGGCACTGAGCTATGGGATTTGAGCCTGGTAGACCCTGATAACCGCCGCCCGGTCGATTACGAGAAGCGGCATCAGGGCTTGAAAGATATTCAGGCGCACTGGCAGCAGCAGCCCGCTACGCTGATGAAAAACCTGCTAAAAAATCGGACGGATGGCTGCATTAAGCTGTTTTTAACGCTGCGCGGGTTAGCGGCTAGAAACTACTTTCGCAACGTGTTTAGAAGCGGCGCGTACCAGCCGCTGGCGGTCACTGGCGACCACGCAGACCATGTGATTGCTTTTATGCGCCATAAAGGAGAGCATACGGTGGTTACTGTGGTGCCTCGGTTTTTGACCGGGTTAGTGCAGCCGGGCACTCTGCCGCTGGGCAAAACAGTCTGGGGCAACACCGCTGTAGCACTCCCGGCTGGCAACCAGGCCGACTGGCAAGACTGGCTGACCGGGAAGCCGATGGTGGCGGGCGAAGAGGTGCTGGTGAGCGACTTGTTTAGCGGTTTTCCGGTGGCCTTATTGGTCAGTGAAAACCATAGCCCGGAGAATCTGTAGCTGAGCGGTATGGAAATAGAAGAGTTACCCGAACGGTTGCTGGCTGGCGCGATCGCTGCTGGCGCTGAAGCCGCCGAAGTTTTTCAGTCTTATTCGCTGGCCAGGCCGGTGATTTTTGAGGGCAATCGACTCAAGCAGGCGGAAACTTCTCAGTCAGAAGGGGTAGCCCTGCGGCTGTGGCGAGATGGCAAGCCAGGGCTGGCGGTGGGCTACGGGCCAATAGAACTGCAGATTTTGGTTGAAAAAGCGCTGGCGATTAGCACGCTCAATTTGCCCGAAACACCCCGCCTATCGGTCGGGGGTCAGAAGAATTTTGGAGCCGCTGGCGCAGACACGGGTGCAGCTGTGACGACCGAGCAGCTGGTGGCATGGGGGCGGGCGGCGATTTCTCAGATCCGCGATCATTACCCGGCGGTCGTTTGCGAAGCTGAACTCTCTTGCGACCTCGAAGAGACCCGGCTGATCAACTCCACCGGCTTGGACTATCGCAGCCAGGATACGACCCTTAGCGGCTATCTCAGCGCCGAGCTGATTAGCCCAGACAATTTTTTGTGCGTGGGCGATGGTACCGTCAATCGCCATACGCTAGACATGAGCGCTGTGGTAGACAGTATTGTGCAGCGATTGGGTTGGGCAAACCGGACCGTTGCTCCGGTGACCGGACAAGTGCCGGTAATTTTTACCACCGGTGCAGCCTGGCTGCTGTGGGATACGCTGCGCGCGGCTTTGAATGCTAAACGGGTGGCTGAAGGCATTTCACCCTGGAGCCAAAGGCAGGGCGATCGCGCTGTGGCTAAAGCCGTCAATCTCTCCCAAGACCCTACTGTCGGCCCCTACAGCTGCCCTTTCGATGATGAGGGAGCGCGCACCCAGCATCTGGTCTTGGTAGAAGACGGCATCGTCAAAAGCTGGTATGGCGATCTGGCCAATGGCTCGACGGGTAACGGCATTCGCCCTGGACTGGGCAGCTATCCTACTCCTGGCCTGATCAACCTGCTGGTAACGCCCGGTAATCTCACTTGGGACGCGCTCGTGGCTCAGCAGGAAGACGCTATCATTGTCGATCAGGTGTTAGGTGAAGGCGGTGATATTACTGGCGATCTTTCTATCAGCCTGGATCTGGGGTATCGCGTCAGCCAGGGTGAAATTGTGGGCCGGGTAAAAGACACGATGGTGTCGGGCAATGCCTACAGCGCCCTCAACCATTTGATTGCGCTCGGCAGCGATCTGAAGTGGAGCGGCTCTACCTATACGCCTTCTGTGGCCGTGGATGGCCTGTCGATTACCGGATAAACAGATGTTTTTCTCGCTGTTTGCAGGGCTGATTATGGCGTTTGCCTTTCAGCTGCTATTGACCAACCTGGGGGTAGCAGTCGGTCTGTCTGCGGCGGGCTGGGCGATCGCTGCCAAAGGAGATCCACCTGAGGACCCGCCAATCGTTGAGGAGCGGCCCGCTGCTGACCAGCCATCTGTAATGCTGCCTGTGAGTCATTTGCTCGGCATCGGGGTGACCTTGAGCCTGGCGTCTGTCTTATTTCCTCCCGCCTATCTGGCAACTGAATTCAGCAAAATTAGTCAGCCTGGGCTGGGCCTGATCTTTGGGCTAATGCTATGGGCGACCTATCTGCTGCTTTTCACCTGGATCAGCTCGGCAGCGGTATCGAGCATTGTGGGCTCTGTGTTTGGCGTAGCAGCTAACAGTGTTCGTCGCCTGTTTGCAGCGGTAGGGCAGGCGGTTTCGCCCGATAAAAGCCCAGACAAAAATGCTGATCGCGCTGCCGATTCTAACGTTGATAGATTAACCATTATTGCCGCTGAGCTCTCTCAGGCTATGGCCTCACAGCAACAGCTGCCCCAGCTGCTCGCTCAAGAAAGAGAAAAGCTGCTGGCTGAAATTTGCGATCGCACCAATCTCGCCCCCGACCAAGCTGAAACCCTGTTAAACGACTTACAGCCTACCCAGTCAGATATCCAATCAGATGACTCAACCGCTGCTAAAGCTGCCACGGAAGTAATCGCCGAAGTCTCATCTGGCCCCCGAGAAATGCTAGCGCAAATAATGCCCTCGCTGGCCAATTCACTGCCCAATTCGCTGTCCGACTCACTGCCCGACTCATTGGCAGACTGGCGGCAGCTGCTGCGCTCAGCCCTTAACCAGCTAGACGTATCCGACTGGGATCTTGAAAAGCTCTGGCATCAGTTTCAAGATTTGACAGAAGGGGGGGAGGCTAAACCTTTTAGCGTGATTGATCTGGATGTAGAAGACTATTTGCTAGAGACGCCCCGCTGGTCTTTGCAGTCTGAGAAGCTGTCTGAGACGGTAGAAGAAGAGTTTTCTGAGCGACTGTACGACCCTGAAGCTGCGCCCGCTCAAGTCGAAAATCAGCTGACCAGACTGGGGCGAGAAGACTTTGTTAACTGGCTACAGCAGCGAGATGACCTGAGTGCTGAAACCATCCAAAAGGTGGCTGACCAGCTGACCAGAGTCCATAGCGAGGTACTCAAAAAAGCGCACGAAGCGGCGATCGCCTCTACCGAAAACCGCTGGCAGCAGCAGCTCAAAACGCAGCTCAACAAACTCCCTTTGGACAGCCTGTCAGCTGATAATCTCTCTAGTTGGCTGCAAGACTTTGTTGAGCACACGCCGCTCAGTTCCGCTCAGATAGAGTATTTGCTGAACCGGCTAGATGGCAGCACGCTGGTCAATCTCTTCGAGCAGCACGCCACGCTCAGCTCAGGCCAGCGCGACAGCCTCCTTCAGGGCCTGGAGAAAAGCCGCGATTTTGTCTTAAATCAGTTTGAAAAACAGCGCACTGCTGCCGCCGAAACCTTGAGCGACGTGCAGGCTAAGCTGATTGCCTATTTTCGCTATACCGGCTTACACAAACTCACGGCTGAAAGCGTTGAGCACAAGGTGCGATCGCAGTTGGAAGAAACTGCCCTACTCACCAGCAGCGGCCACCTCCGCGCTGACCTGGCTGACAGCGCCCCCGATTTTAACGAAATTGCTCAGGCACTAGAGCGACGGCGGGGCATCACCGACGAGCAGCTGGCCGAACTGATGAACGCTCTCAAAGCCGCCTGGCAAAGCTATCAAAAACCAGACGATGAGCCTTTTTACAGCGCCCTGTCCGGCTATTTTCGTTCGATTGACTGGCCAGATACGGGGCTAGATATCGGTTTGGACGAGCTTAAGCCTCAGGCGATCGCCCAAATAAAAAGCATCATCGCCAGCTTACCAACCGTCCCTCAGCAAATTGACGATTCCCGCCTGCTAGAATCGCTCAGCCTGTCGCCTGCCACACAGTCCGAGCTATCTAGCTGGTTGCAGCAGAGTAGAAACGAACTGCTGGGGACACCTCGCCGCTGGGCAACTAGAGCGGCGCAGGTCTCTCAAGACTGGAGCGAGCAGCTGATGACACAGGTGAAACACTACTTGCAGCATCAGAAAAAATCGGACTTGAGTTCGACTCAAGTTTTACAGGATTTGTCCCAAATCACTAAAGCTGCGGCTCGCACCGTTCCCCATGCGGCCCGCGTTTTGCCCGAACTGAGTGGAGCTTTTTGGCAGGAGGCGCTAGCCAGCCGCAGCGATCTGGATTTGGGAGAAGGAGAGGCGATCGCCGGTCGGCTTACGTCAGCCTGGCAAACGGTGACCCAGTCGGTAGGCCATTGGGAAGACGAACTCCAGTCGGCTACTCAGTCAGTGATGCAATTTGTCAGCGACGACGTGGTAGAGACAACCCGGCAGCAGTTTATCGATCTTTTAGAGAGCGCTCAGTCTAAAATCCAAACTCAAACAGAAACTGTCAAACGTGAGCTAGAACAACAGGCCGAGCAGGTGCGTCATCAGGCCGCGATCGCCGCTTGGTGGCTGTTTATTAGCCTATTGACTTCTGGGGCTGCTTCAGCTGGGGCCGGGTGGCTGGCCGTAAAGTATCCCGTTATTTGATTTATCTCAGTGGTCTTTCGTAAGACTACCGGATCTAATGCTATTTCAGAGATCTGTCGAAAGGTAGGAATTTTGCCCAGACAATCGGAGATAGGTCGATAGCTAGAGAGGATAAGCAGTGGGGATTGGCCATCTTAAAAGAGAAGATCAGCCTGGAGATTATTTAATGCTAAATCCCCTTGAAAACCCTATTAAAAAGATTGCTAAGTTTGGTTTAGCGCCTGCGCTGCTATTTGTTTTAATCAGTTCGCCACTCGCCGTCAGAGCCCAAACCAACTCTTCTCCAGAGCCGGAAGCAGTTACCCCTGCGCAAGAATACAGCGAGTACATGCGAATGGGTTTTGCGGCGCAGCAATCAGAAAACTATGCCGATGCCACTACATTTTTTCGCTATGCCCTCTACGTAGTGCCGGGCGATCGCGAAGCCACCATTGCCTATTGGAACGCTGTCGGCGAACTCCGGTCAACCGAGTCGAACGACCAGACCACTGCCTATGAGCAAGCGATGGAGCAAGGCTACGATGCCACCGATGAGGCAGATTACGCAGCAGCCCTTGAATACTTTCAGTCGGCCCTTCAGCAGCGGCCCAGCGACTACTACGCAGCTCAAGCCGTGCGCAATGTGCAAACCTACTTGAGCCGAGGCACCGGGGCAGATTCACCTACAGATGTGCCGCCAACCTACCAGGTCTACGCGGGGGAAACGCCCTATGACCGCTACATGCGTTTGGGCTACGCGGCGGCCCAACGAGAAGATTTGTCGGCTTCGATTACCTACTTTAGAAGTGCGCTGTATGAACGCCCTAATGACCGTCAGGCGACTATTGCCTACTGGAACGCGGTGGACGGCTTACAAGACGGTGAATTTGGCTTAGGCCCATCGGCTGAATCTACCTATGATCGCTACATGCGGCTGGGCTACGACGCCACTAGCCGGGGAAGCTACGCCAGGGCGCTGGATTTCTTTGAGCAGGCGATCGCCGAACGACCCCAGGACGAATACGCTACGCAGGCTATGCGCAACGTCCGCGCCTACATTAGCGGCCAGGAATGAAACGGTACAACAAAACAGCAGTGAGCCGGGGTAGGCATTCTACCTACCCCGGTTCAAGACAGTGGCTATTCGTTATTCATTCAAAAGCACATCGCGAATGAAGATATAGCGCTGCTCAAAGTCAATCTCGCTAATTGAGCTGACCAGCTCTTGCGCTGGGTTTGACAGTTGGTAGTCAGACGGTACTTGTACGACAGACCCTTCAGCCATGCCTTCGCCTAGCCGGTACCAAAGGGCTACTTTAGTCGTGTTGCTCAGCTTGGCATAAGCACTGGTCAAATTGTTGTCCTGCCCAGACAAAACATCTCGCATAAATTGGAGCTGTTCGTCATTAGATTTTGACTTAAGCCGGCCATACAGCTCTGTGGAACTGTCTGATTCTTTATTGTCATCGGGGTTTTCAATAATGGTCTCCCCTAAACTTTCGTAGACGTACCAGAGAGCCGCCAGCTGCTGATCGGCGTCGAGCTGCTGAAACTGTTCTTTGTACTGCTCTTGTGAAAGCGTAATAGAAGTCGGAGCCATAAAAAATTAGTCCTCGTTACTGGTTGCAATAGCGGCGTGTTCCTGCTCAGCAGAGTCTGCATAGCTGCAATCTACTCAGATGCACGAAAACATGCATAGGATCCATCCGCTTATTACAACTTAAAGAAACGTAGATATTATTGACACCTTCAAAAGGCAGACCAACCCGACCAAAGTTTTCTCACAACGAAACAGATCAGGCTTCCTATTTTCTTGAGACTCTCTGCCTTTTACCCGATCTCAAGCCTTTTCTATCCAGAACTGTCTATGCCGATGTCAGTAGAAATACGCTAACCCTTAAAGTCTCTTCACGTAAGCTTTTCAGGAACTTAAACTGCCGAACCGCAGTCTATTCTAGAATAGGCTTGGTGTATGATAGTTGCCAAGCATAGTTGAAAATACGCAGATCTTTTAGGCAGGCGCTTTCACGCTGATTTAGCTGATCTAAATTTAGCGGAATTTACTTAAGCTCGCTTCGAAGGGTCGGCTCAGGTATCTACCTCGTGCATCTTTAGTCAGCTTTTAATAGGTCCATAGTGTTCTTGGGAGGAATAAACCACCCTGGCTCATATTGTTTTTGGATAGGTCCTTTGGCACGTAGCAACCGTTAACGCCCCCCGTTGAGTAGCGAGCGATGAATCACTTAACTTTATTAAAAAGCGGTATAGAACGCTGGAACCAGCGGCGAGCCAGCCAGCCTACCCAAGCTTATAGTTTGGCCGGGCAAGACTTGAGCGATGGCTATTTTTTTGAAGGCGACTTTAGCGGCGTAGACCTGAGCGGGGCAAACCTGCGGCGAGCCTGTTTAATCGGCGCAAACTTTCGAGGGGCAGATCTTAGCGGCGCAGACTTAAGCGGCGCTTATTTATCGGATGCAACTCTTCGCGGGGCGAACTTGAGCGATGCAAACCTGACTGGCGCGAATTTGGAGCGGGCCGATCTGCGAGAGGCTAATTTGCTCAATGCTCAAATTGCCGATGCCAATATCGACAAAGACCT
>JBBSNR010000145.1:0-7301 GCA_038260635.1 Phormidesmidales cyanobacterium | reverse complement strand
TATATTAGCGGCCACCACCACGCTTACTTTCCAGGCAAAGCAGGGCAGGTTAACACGCTTCATGCTGGCGCACTGGGCAGCGGCCCCAAGTCCTTGCTCAACACCACCACTGCCGCTTTTCAAACCCTCACCATCATGGACATCTTTTTAGAGACTGCCAACACCGTCTACACCACCTACAATATGAATGCTCTAGAGGTGGTCGATCCCCAGTCCCTACCCCGCCAAATCGTCGGACCCAATGGCCGCGAGCTTCGGCAAGATGTGGCCATAGCTGATCTCACGCCCGCCGAAAAAGCCCAGCCCTACATCCCTAGCGAAAGCTAACGCTTCACGGGAACTCAAACCGGGGGTTGCCACGTCTAGCTCTATAGAAGCGCTATGTCTAGCCTCGTATTAGTTAGCCTCAATGAAATCAAAAGACTACTTCGCTCAAGAGATTGAGATAGATTTTCAGAAGTATTGGCTAGTTTTGAAGCGACGCTGGCCAGTCGTCGTTTTCACGACTGCGCTGACTACTGCCTTGGCCGCTTTAGCAGCGGGCTATCAGTCAGATGTTTTTGAGGCCAGGGCTAAGCTTTTAATCGAGTCGAGTCAGGCTTCTTCACTGATTGGTTTAGAGGGCGCTTCTCGCGAGCTCAAGGCACTGACTACTCAAGAAGACCCCATAGACACACAGATTGAGGTTTTTAAGTCTATCCCGATTGCGCAAGCGGTGATTGACGAGCTACAGATGAAAAACGAGGGTGAGCTGCTGAAGCCGTCCGCCTTTATGGCATATCTGGGCGTGAGGGCAATTCCGGGTACCGATGTGCTTGAAATCAGCTACAGCTCTGCCGATCCGGAGCTAGCGACAGCCGTTGTCAATACGATCATGGCTGTCTACATTCAAAACGATGTTCAGGTCAACCGGGCAGCCGCAGCTTCAGCCCAAGAATTCATCACAGCGCAGCTCCCAAAAAGCGAGAATAAGGTAAACGTAGCGGAATCTGCCCTGCGTCGGTTTAAAGAAGCCAACCAAATTGTCGATCTCACTGAGGAGTCGCAAAATACCGTCCAGGTGCTTTCAGGGCTGGACGATACGATGATTCAGCTCCAAGCTGACCTCGCCGATACGACGGCTAGGGCGGCTGAGATTCAGCAGCAGCTTCGGCTCAACCCGGAGTCAATCTACGCAGTGGGTTTGGTTAGCGAGTCGCCGGGCGTGCAAGAAGTATTGGAAAAGCTACAGGTGGTGCAGTCTCAGCTAGCGGCTGAACGGGCTCGGTATGAGGAGGGGCATCCGGCGATCGCCACCCTACGCCGCCAGGAAAGCTCCCTGAGCGCACTTGTAGAGCAGCGCGTCAGCTCAGCGCTGGGGAGCAACGGCGCTGACCTGCCCGCTGACGACTTGCAGGCGGGCGAACTGGAGCTATCGCTGATTTCAGAATTTTTGCAGCTAGAAGCCACCCAGTCGGGGTTAGTGCAGCGGCTAGCGGCCCTGACCAACGCTCAGCAAGCTCAGGGGGCACGGGCTCAGGCGTTGCCAGGGCTAGAGAAGCGCCAGAGAGAGCTAGAACGAGAGCGCAGCGCCGCCCAAACGACTTACGAAACGCTGTTAGAAAACTTGCAGCAGGCCCAGGTCATTGAAAACCAAAACATTGGGAATGCCCGCATCGTCTCCCCGGCCCTGGTGCCCGAAAGCCCTATGCCTGTTCCCAGCAAGCTCTATATAGCAGCCGGTCTGATCGGCGGCGGTCTATTGGGATTAGCGGGTGCTTTTCTGCTGGACCTGATTGATCGCTCCGTCAAAACCGTTCGCGAAGGCCAAGATCTTTATGGCTACCCGCTAGTGGGGGTGATTCCCGCTTGGAAAAGGCTATCGGGGCGGTCTGCTCAGGATCTAGAACTGCCGTCTGTGCTGGTCAGAGAGCCTCAGTCGATGCCCATCGTCGAAGCCTACCAGGCGCTACAGGCCAACCTTAAGCTGTCGTACTTTGACAAACCGCTCAAAACCATTACAGTGACCAGTTCAGTCGCGGGAGAAGGCAAGTCGGAAGTGGTCGCCAATCTAGCTTTGACGCTAGCCCAGCTGGGGAACCGGGTGCTAGTGGTGGATGCTGACATGCGCAACCCTGTTCAGCATCACGTTTGGCAGATTGCCAACTTGCAGGGGTTAAGCAACGCGGTGGCTGGCCAGCTGCCCCTCAAGGCGGCCATTGTCCGCCTTGAGCCCAACCTGCATATTTTGCCAGTCGGGGCGATTCCGCCCAATCCGCTGGCCATTTTAGAGTCTCGGCAAATGGCAGCGCTCTTGCGAGAGTGTGAGACTATCTATGACTACATTATTGTCGATACGCCCGCTGTCTCAGGGCTGGCAGATACCTTGACAATCGGCAGGAATACGGACGGCGTTTTGATCGTGATGCAGGTCGGGCTCACCGATGTGAATAGCATCAATGCCACCAAAGCACTGCTGTCGCAGTCTCAGCAAAGTGTATTGGGCCTGGTAGCCAATGGCATCAAAGTGAGTAGTAAGCCTGACCACTACCTGTACTACAACCAGGAGTACGCCATCCGGCAAAACCAGGAGAGTTTGTTGGGCTTTGCGAGTACACTCGACCCCGCAGGGCAGACCCACAACAGATCCTGAGTATCTTTCTAAATCTAGCGATCGCCGTTCCGTTTGATTCCTATGCGCATATCTGCTCGCAGACACTCTCATCAGCTTTTAGTCACCCTGAGACTGCTCTGCTGGGTTCCGGCAGTCGTGATTTTTTACGGGCAGGGGGGCGCGCTGTTGCCCGGCAGCAGCGCTGCCAATGCTCAGGCACTACCCGACCTAGCTAGTCCGCCTGCTGACAATCTGCCTGCTGCTAGCCCACCTGCTGACAATCCGCCTGCTGACAATCTGCCTGCTGCCAATCCACCTGCTGACAGTCGTTCTGTTAACGATAGGCCCACAGTCATTGAGCCTCAAGCTCCGACTGTCTCAGCAGACTACGCGGCCTCGTCCTACCTGCTAGGGCCGGGCGATCAAATTCAGGTCAGCGTTTACGGCTACGAAGAATACACCGGGCCAATGTTAGTTCTTCCCGACGGGACGATTACTCTCCCGATAGTGGGTAAAGTGCTCGCGGCGGGCCGCACGACCGATCAGCTCACTCAGGAGCTGACGGTTGTTTTAGACCGCGTTTTAGTTGATCCCTACGTCTCGGTTACCTTAGATGCGCTCCGTCCGGTGGTGGTCAATGTCTCGGGAGAAGTCTACCGGCCTGGGCCAGCGCAGCTGCGGGGAGTTACTAGCGCGACGAATAATTCTTTTTCTGGGTCGTCATCTGATAATATCGCGCCGCCTTCAGTGAGCGCGGCCCTGGTAGAGGCGGGCGGTGTGACCCGGACGGCCAATATTCGTGAGGTGGTCGTTTTGCGATCGCTGCCCAACGGCGAAACAGTCAGAACCAAGATCAACCTTTGGGATTCGCTATGGTCGGAGTCGCTATCTGAAGACATGCTGCTGCGCGATGGCGATTTGGTATTTGTGCCGCGCTTGGCAGAAGGGGGAGCGGTTGACAGCCGCCTGTTGGCACGCTCTAGCCTGTCGCCGAGCACCGTGCGGGTGAGAGTCGTTGGCGAGGTGACGCGCCCAGGTGAAGTGCCGGTGCCGCCTAACAGTTCGCTTTCGAGTGCAGTGGCGATCGCCGGTGGCCCCACAGACGACGCCAAACTCAACGAAGTCGCCTTCATCCGCATGAACGACGCCGGCGAAGTAGAGCAAGAAGTGATTGATCTGAGCAACCTGGTAGACAGCTATCAGGTCCAAGAAGGCGATGTGATCATCGTACCCAAAACCGGCACCGCCTCAGTTCTAGACTTTGCCCAGCGCCTTTTAGGTCCACTCGGGTTTCTCTTGAGAATTTTCTAATTAGGAGATCGTCGAAAGCGGGTGTTTTTGAGTAGTTGATTATGATTAGAGTTATTCTCTCGGGGGGAATCGGCAACCAGCTGTTTCAATACGCAGCTGGGCGGGCTTTAGCTTTACAGCGACGCACAAATTTGGTGGTTGATCGGCCTACCGCAAAGCTAACCAGCGTCAGAAGAATCTACGCCATGCCGAGATTTCACGTGGTGACCCGCGAAGCCACTTTGTTGCCGTCTATTTACCGTAAATGGGCTTTGAAAAAGCGGCTTTCCTTTTTGCTGAAGGGGGATGTGTTTTATCAAGAAGAGAGCAACTTCTCCGAGACTTTTTTTGATTTGCCAGATGACATCAACCTGTTCGGCTTTTTCCAAAACGAAAAGTACTTCAAACCCTTTGCTAGCCATATTCGAGATGAGCTAGCTTTCCGTGATTATTCTCTTGAGAGCGAGACCGAGCGATTGGCGGAAGACATAGCCACAGATAATTCTGTATCCGTCCATATCAGACGGGGAGACGCCTATCTCAGCTCGGAAAAGTTTAACGTCTGTACACCGGGCTACTACCAAAAAGCAGTTGAGCAATACCGGAGAAAACTTGACAGCCCAAAATTTTATTTCTTTTCTGACGATATTGGCTGGTGTATAAAAAACTTCCAGGGAAATGATTTTGTCTTTTGTGACTTGCAGCAGTCAAAAAGCGACCCTATAAATGACCTCCGGCTGATGAGTATGTGCAGGCACAACATCATTGCCAATAGCACATTTTCCTGGTGGGCCGCCTGGTTAAACGCCAACCCAGAAAAGCTAGTTGCCGCCCCATCCACCTGGTTTAATGCCCCCGTAGATCCGGTCAACCAAATAGTCTGCGAGGATTGGTTGAAAATAAGTTTGTGAACGGTTAGGAAGGCGTACTAAAAAACCGGGCTTCGACTGCGCTCAGCCCTCGGGTTCCGCCTTGTGAGCTAGGTATTTTATTTTCGCGCGAATCCCTTATGCAGTGGGGGAGGCCTTAAGCTAGTGCAAAAACTCTGTTTAGCTTTTTCTCTAACAAGGCAACATCGACCCGCATGTTGTTATACTGATTTGCCATATGAGGGGCGTCGCCTTCTGTCTGATTGATTAAACAATCGTACTTTAGGTCCAAAAGGCGGCAGAGGTGGTAATAGCCTGGCCGAGTATAGCTACCGTCAAAGAATTCAATCACTTCAGTCCCCGGACTACACCAAACCAGGTTGGCTAAAGCAGCACCGTGAGGGGTGACAACTACCGCAGCCTGCTGAAACAGCTGAATTTGTTCATCAACCGTCCGATAGCAATCTGGAATAATCTCAAAGCCATACCGGTTGATCAGGTCAATCACCTCATCCTGGTTAACGATGCAGCGGGTGTCTTTTCTGAGCAAAAAGAGCCTACGCTGCGCAGCTACCGGCTGAGCCGGTAGAAATCTTTGTCGCAGCAAAGCCACATTTGACGGGCTAACCCTACCGCAGCGACTCTGATTGTTGGATAAAATAACGCAGTCTGCCGTGATTCTGGTTCTAGTTTTCGTATCGACCAGCGCGTCACGGTTGATACCTAGCTTGCTGAAATACTCAGTCTCAAATTTAGTATTGAGTATGGGGTAGCACAGCTTTGCGTTTGCCAACACATCTGGCCCCAAAACCTTCTCGATTAGACAGACTTTCGTGAAGATAAGAAATAGAAAGTCGAAGTAGCCAAGCTTGCTGAGATGTGACCAGGGTGCAATCACCAGCGGAAAATGAATCTCATTGGGCTTGAGCGGAAAATCTCGATATCCCGAAGCAGTGCCAAAATCCAGGTCCAATAGAGTCTTATTGTTAATCAAAACGGCCCCTGAACTGCACAGGCTGAGCCGTTTTATCTGGTCATTACGCTCTAGCTTCCATACATATTCTTTTTCATAGTCTACGAAGTTAGTCTGTAGGTACTCAGGGCTGCGGAACCCATTTACGCCCAGTGAATCTTTTCTGCCTATTTTGTCTGCCTGATAAGCGGGCAAGTCTATCGGCTCGTCTTGCTCTTCGTATACAGCCGAGTCCTGCAAAAAAGCAGTCGTTTCTTCCCGAGTGAGCGAGTGTCTCCAAAAGTCCAAAATAGATTGGACAACGGGTTTAGCAGAGCTTTTTAGGATGTACCGTAGGCCATTCATCCGATCATTTAGTTTTATTTTCATAAGAGCACTGTTTGGTAGCTACATTAATGGCTGATAGGCCATGTTTACGAATATTTTTTGGCGAAGCGCAGAACAAAGGACGCTGATTTAATCCTGTTTTCCCCAGTACCCTAAGCCTGATCCCTGATGCAGCTCTTGATTAACCTGTATGGCAAGATAGAGATCAGTTAGAAAAGCTGCAAGCGTCAACGGCAATAGTACAGCAGCTTTGTACCAGGGCTTGTTATTTAAGCTTGAAAAACGCCGGGTGAGAATAAAGCGAGGAATTAACCAGCGACGACGCGCTGCCGCCGTCTGGAGAAAGTGACTTAGCCACTGAGGATTTTCAAGATTTTTCTGCATAATATATGCCCCTGCTTTGCTGCCTACCATACCGGTTTCTTTGAGATTGGAAAACAACAGCTCGTTAATAGTATTAGACAAAATTAGCCAGCGCTCATGCTTCAATAAGCGTTTTATATTGGTGTAAGCTTCAAATGCGTGAAAAGCTGAACCCGCCAGAATCACTCGGTCAGGTTCTTGGGCTATTTGCAGGCCATCGGTGACTATCATGGTATACAAAAACCCATCTTCAGCTGGCAAAGTCGTAGGTAGCCAAATTTGTCTCAGCGCTTTGGCTTCAGCGCAATAAAGCTGCCCGCAGATCCAAGCGGGACCCCCTACGGTTGCCTGCCCCCCTGACAGACCCGAAACGGCTGCTGACAGATGCTCTCTCAAGGTTTTATCAGGCTTTAGAACAACGTCTTTAATGGGCTTGTCGACAACGACGCGAGCTGGAGACTGCTCGAAAGTTTTCAGCATAGAAGATAGCGTATTTGGGTCAAGCAGCTGAATATCTGAGTCCATCAGGAAAAGATACTGAGCCCGTCGGCTCGAAAATTCGTGGACAAACAGATTCCAAGCATTGCATTTACCTGCCTGGGCTATCTCTCTCACATCCCAACCAAGGTTTTTATGGGCCGAAGGGTCTACTGCTGAGGAGATCGCCTGACGAGCAACTTCAGCGGTATTATCTGTGCAACCATTGGGTAAAACTATGAGCTCTAACTGTAGCTTGGCTGCCGGTTGATTAAACAAGCTTTGCTCAAACAGTGAACTGAGCATTTTGCCTATCCACTCAGACTCATTGTAGGCAACGATGCCAATGCTAATAAAGAGGTCCCTCGCTAGCAGAGGTACCTCAGGCGTACTTTTGAGTTCGTTCGTG
>JBBSNR010000144.1:0-7303 GCA_038260635.1 Phormidesmidales cyanobacterium | reverse complement strand
GTGTTAGAAGTCTGGAGCGCAGCAAATGTCGTAGTGATGAAGCGCAGCCTTTCCGTTGGCTATGCTGGCGTAGACAATCCGCTGTTTTACAAAGACAATTCGCAGATGCTCTTTGGCGATGCCAAGGCAAATGTGTCGGCAATCTTAGCGGAGATGCAGAAGACGGCTAAGATGCCAGCGATGGCGGGAGTGAAATAGGAGACAGTTAGAAATTGTTGAAGTCACAGAAATCTGAACCGCCGTAGAAAGAACCGAAAAAGCCCAGGGAAAAGGTCTGGAGAAAAAGCCCAAAGAAAAAGGCCTAGACGCACTGCGTCTAGGCCCTTCCTTAGGAAATTAGAGAACTTGATAGTTCGGTGTAAACGAGTAAGAAGCGCTTAATCGATGGCTTTCTTGACGCTGTCTTTCATATCCTCTTTGGCATTGGTGGCAGAAGCTTGTGCTTGCTTGGCCTTACCTTTTGCTTGAGCTTCGGTGTTATCTGTTGCTTTACCAGCCGCTTCTTGTACTTTACCTTCAGCGTCTTTGGCAGCAGCTTTAGCTCTATCGTCGATACCCATAATGAATATCCTCCAGTTGGTTAAGTTCTATACTTCACTACGTTAACCGTCAGTCCTGACGGTTTCCTCTATCTTCCGGCACTTTCCTTTCAGTCATAGGTTACATCTTCCCTAATTTGAATGACCTAATCGGGAATGTCTTTGATGGCGTGCTTGGCGTCCTCTTTCTCAGATGGGGCGGCGGCTTCTATCTGCTCATCTTCGCCCTCTGCCTGAACTTCGGGGTTATCTTGCGCTCTGCCATAGGCTTCTTTTAGCTTGCCTTCAGTGGCTTTGGCTGCTGCTTTTGCTTTGTCTTCGAGACTCATAGTCAATGGTTTCCTGAGAGTGGATTTACACCCACCATGCTATGTTTTAGAGCCTGAGTGATGCTCTATCGCAGGGCACTTTCACTCGAATCGTAGGGCATATCTGCTGAGGCTATAATGTCACTTTCTACGGTGATCTGCATATCGTGAAGCTCGCTTAAAGATGGATAGCTTATCTGCCCGTAAAAAATGTCTGTAAAAAAAGAGAGCGGCCAGAAGCCAGCGCCTAAGAAGCTAGCGCCTAAAAAGCCAGCGCCTACAGGAGACGATAGGCCGGTCGCTTTGCGGATACCGCTTTTGGCTTTGATGCGCCGTTACCTGCCGCAGCGGATTCATCGGCCAGTAATTCGTACGGCTCGTAGAGCCCACAAAGTATGGGCTGTCAACAGTGGTGACTGGCACTGGATGGCGAACAATCCGGTGCCCCTAAAGAGCCTTAATCGCAATTTGTGGCGCAACGCTGAGCCCTCTTTTACCTACTACATCATGCTGTTTCTCTCGGGGGTCATTTCTGCCCTGGGGCTGCTAGCAGGCAGTACAGCCGCCATTATCGGTGCGATGATCGTAGCGCCGCTGATGGGGCCGATTACAGGGATGGCCTTTGCCATTACTATGGGCAACCGCCGACTGCTAAAGCGAGCAGGGCTATCTGTAGCTACAGGCGCGGCGCTAACAGTGCTGACGGCTTATTTTATCTGTACTGTGGTCGGCCTGAATACGCTGAATCCGGAGATTTTGGAGCGCACTCGGCCTACCTTAATCGATCTGGCTATTGGCCTGGCGGCGGGCGCGGCGGGGGCTTTTGCGACTACTCGCCGGGAGGTGACCAGCGCGCTTAGTGGGGTGGCGATCGCCGTTGCGCTAGTTCCGCCGCTGAGCGTCATTGGCATCGGTATGGCCTTTGGCTCGCGCGATGTTGTAGTGGGCTCTACCCTGCTGTTTTTAACCAACCTCTCAGGCATTATTCTCAGCGGCGGCCTGATCTTTGTTTGGCAAGACTATGGCTCTATGAAAAGAGCCCGGCGAGGGCTGCTGGCCTCTACTCTGATGATTACGCTTTTGGGCGTTCCCTTGGGGCTCTCGCTGCGAGAATTGGTCATAGAAGAGCGGGCTCGGACTTCGGTAGGGCGCATTATCCGCAACAACAATGAGATTTTTAGCGATACCAATATTCGCAGGCTACAGGTAAACTCACGAGGGAACTCGCTGATGGTCAAGCTGGAAGTAGCTGCTCCGGCGGGCTCCATTTCATCGGCGGATGTAGACAGCGTACACAGCCTTTTAGAGGAAAAGCTAGCGCGTCCGGTCAAGCTAGATGTGAGCGTCTTTCCAGTAGAGGCGTTTTCAACAGACCAAACCGAACAAACGGCTGGCGTAGAGTAGCCGACAGGCGATCGCCTACCGACCCACCTCAGACCTATCCAACTTAGGCAAAGAAAGCGTAAAAGTGCTGCCTTTGCCGACTTCAGACTCTAGCGTCAGCGTGCCTTGGTGCATCTCGGCAATTCGCTTGGAGAGATGCAGGCCCAAGCCGCTGCCTGCCCGCATGTGATCGCCCTGGTAAAACCATTCAAAGATTTTGCTTTGCGCCTCAGGGTCGATGCCTGCACCCGTGTCTTTGATTGCGACGTGAATACATTCGGGCGATCGCACTGCCGATCGCACTGCGGCGGCAGTCGGCGGGCTAACTGAGAGCAAGACGGATATGCCGCCCGAATCAGTGAACTTAATCGCATTGCCCAGCAGGTTGGTTAGTAGCCGCCTCAGCTCAATGCGATCGCCCTCGGTCTGATACTGGCTGCTGATCTGCGATTCATCGAAAGGCTGAGCCTCCAGGTCTAGCGCCAAGTCTTTTTCTTCAGCGAGGGGCTTGAGTTCCTGAACGACTTCTTTAGCCAGGGCATAGACGGATAGGGGCGATCGCACCAGCTTTTTGTGGCCGGCCTCGTGGCGATAGACCTGGAGTAATGTGTTGGTCATCTGCAACAGATTTTCGTTGTTGGTGATGACATTGCTCACAGCTTCTGTCATCTCGGCGGGCGGCGCGCCAAAAACCCCCTGCAAGCACAGATGCAGCACCCGATTGGCTGCTACCAGCGGCGTGCGCAGGTCGTGAGTGAGCCGCGCGACAAAGTCATCTCGCTGACGAATCATGGCTGACTGTTCGTCTATGCTGCGCTTGAGCCGCACCAGCGATCGCACTCTGGCCATCAGCTCATCGATATCGAACGGCTTACGAATAAAGTCGTCAGCGCCAGAATCCAACCCTTCCGCCAGACTGGACTGGTCGTGAGCGGTGACCAACAAAATAGGAATGTAGGGCAGATCTTTGTTTTGGCGGATGCGCCGGGTCACCTCGTACCCATCTATCCCAGGCATCATCACATCCAACAAAATCAGCGCAGGCGGGCGCTTTGCGACGTAGTCTAAAGCAGATTTACCGTCGTTCACACAGTCGAGATGGTAGTGATCTACCTCCGACAAAAGAGAATCTAGTATAAACAGATTATCTTGAATATCATCGACGGCTAGTATGGTTACAGCGTTTTTGCTCATGTAGTAAAGGCTACTTAAAAAAAGCGTATTAGCAGCTATTTTTATGGGGGCAGGATGTCAGCACAATATCCCCTTATAACGAGGTATTGACCACGGACGTTCCTAGTTTGGATATACGGAGAGTAGCACTACTCCTATGCCTGTCGTTTCTAACCAGGGACATAGGCTTACCCCTTACAAGGTTTAACTTAGGTCAGTAGACGCCGCTGAGTGCGAGATGTCGCACCCTAATTTTACTTGCCTGGTTTAACCCGTTTAATTAAGCTTGTAGCTCACAGCAGAATCAATCGGCCCTTCAACAGACTCTGGGCTCTCTGGAAAAACCAGCTCGCCTACCTGGCTGACATCTTGAGGCGTCACCTCTCTAGGCAGCTCTATTTTGAAGGTAGAGCCTTGCTCTGTCTGGCTGCTCACCGTGATTTCTCCGTGCATGATCTTCACCAGAGAATAGGTGATAGCCAGCCCTAGCCCGGTACCCGGATGCTGTCGCGACACCTTCTGATCGGTCTGATGAAATGCATCAAAGATATACACTTGGTCGGCGTCACTGATGCCGCAGCCGGTGTCGGTCACTCGGATGACTATCTTGTCGGCCTGTTCTCCCTCTCTAGGGAAATCTTCTACCTGCACCCGCACAGAGCCTTGCTCAGTAAACTTAATCGCATTTGAAATAAGATTGACCAAAATTTGACGCAGCCGCATCTGGTCATTTACCACGGTCGGATTGCTCAGCCTGATGTCTGCCTCTAAGCGCAGCGCCTTTTGCGTTGCCAGAGACCTCAACTCTTCGACAGTGCTATTGACTAGCTGTGAGAGATTTACAGGCGCAGGCTCTAGCTCTAAACGGCCCGCCTCAATTTTGGAAAATGCCAGAATGTCGTTGATCAGCTCTAGCAGATTTCTGCCATTGTCTAGCACCCGGCTGAGCATGTCTCCCTGGTAGCTCGTCAACGGCCCTTTGGTTTTATTGAGCAAAATCTGAGAGAAGCCGATGATGGCATTCAGCGGGGTTCTCAGCTCGTGAGACATGGTTGCCAAAAATTCTGACTTTAAGCGCGATACCTCTTGCAGCTGAAGGTTTTGCCTGTAGATATAGCGGCGATGATCTTCCAGCTCTTGGTTTTGCCGCTCCAGGAGCCTATTTTTCTCCCTGAGGTCGCAGTTGGCCTGCTCAATTTTGAGTTCGGCCTGATGCACGATGATGGCGCTGCGCACCAGGCGGGCGATCGCCTCCGCAGACAGCTTGCGCTTAGGCAGATAGTCTGAGGCACCGGCCTTCATCAGCTTTACAGCCGTTTGCTCGTCGCCCTGCCCGGTAAGCACAATCAGCGGCACCTTCACCCCGCGATGGCGAATCTGCTTGACTAGCGCCAGTCCGCTCCTGCCCGGCAGGTGATAGTCCAAAAAAATACAGTCGTAGCCTGTGTTCTCAATTGCCGCTAGCGCTGTGTCCGCATCAGCCGCTTCGGTAATGGAGAGGTTGAAGTCGGTCGCACTGAGCGATCGCCGCAGTGCCATTCGATCCACTTCATCGTCGTCTACTACGAGTATGTTTAAGGGTTTTTCTAAGGGGGTAGGCATTTTTTACCAAGCTCAGCCAATCACATGCTGGGATTAATCGCTAAAAGAACTGGTAAAGTCAAACGACGACAAGCGCCAACTAAAATACTATATTTTCACTAAAGAATAGAAATGCATGTACCAGTTAATCAAATTTAGCGAGCGGGCGAGCCAACTACAAGTATCAATAGTAGCGGATTGATAACAATGCGCTTGCCTTGAGAGATAGCCCGAATACTGTTTAAGTTCAGCTACGGAATTTCGGACAGGGTCCAATAGCGGTTGAGCGCTGCCATCACCTCGGCAAACTGAACAAACGTCACCGGTTTGAGTATGTAGCCCGCCACGTTGAGGTTGTAGGCCTCAACCCGATCTCTCTCCTGATCGGAAGTGGTGAGCACAATCACCGGAATCGAGCGCAGCTGCGGGTCTTGCCTCAGCTCCCTCAAGAACTCGATGCCGCCCATTTTAGGCATGTTTAAATCGAGTAAAATCAGGCGGCGAAACTCCGGCATCTCTACCTCTTTTGACTCTCCTCTGAGAATTTCTAAAGCTTCTAACCCATTGCTTGCCACATAGACCGGGTTGGTAATGTTTGCCCGCTTAAAGGAGCGTTGAACATTCATCACGTCTACTTTGTCATCTTCTACTAGCAAAATATTAGTAGTGACCATGTCCAGCATTGCCCTTTTATGTACTCCTTTTTCTGAAAATTGACTGCACGCCCCAGCGATAAAGCCGCTGGAATAAAGCCACCGTACAGACAAACGCTTTCTAGAAACGATACCCAATTTTACTGGGTCTATTAAGTGGTGCCGACTCTCTGACGATAGAGGATTGCAGCTAAGGCATCAGCAGATTGCGGCTAAGGCATCAGCGGTTGATCATTTAATCGCCGCCTGCGGTTCTTTGGGCCAGGTAAAGCGAAACGTAGCGCCCTGTCCAACGCTAGAGTCGAGGGTAATTTCTCCCCCTTCGGCGGTGACTATTTTTCTCACGAGCGATAGGCCAATGCCCGTGCTTTCTAAGTCGTCACGCGGCTTTAGGGTTTGGAAGATGGTAAAAATTTTGTGGTGGTAGGCCGGGGCAATGCCAGGTCCATCGTCGGTGACGGCAAACTGATAAAATTCGCCCCGATCCTCTACTGATACCTGTATTCGTCCGCCTGACGGGTGGTGATGCTTGATGGCATTGCTAATCAGGTTAGAAAAAACCTGCGTCAGGGGCACCCGTCTGGCCTCTAGCACCGGCATAGCATGTGAAATTTCGACGCTGAATTTGGGCGGGGGTGCTAGCAAATCGACCACGTCAGCCAGCAAGCTGCCCACCTCTACCCTTTCGTAGCTCTGGTCGGCGCGGCCAATACGCGAATATTCCAACAGGCCATTGATCAGCCCCTCCATGCGATGCACCCGGTTGGTGAGCAGGTCGAGCTGCTCTTTGTTCTCGGGGGGGAGGCGATCGCCCAAGTCTTCTTCAATCCAGGTGGCCAGGTTAGCGATCGCTCGCAGCGGCGCTTTTAGATCGTGAGAGGTGACGTAGGCAAACTGGTCTAGCTCCTGATTGCGCTGCTCTAGAGTAGCCGTGGTGCGCTGGAGCAGCCGATTGGCGGTGAGCAGCTCGTCTTTTTGCGATCGCAGGTTTAAGTTAGCCTGTTTGCGCTTAGTAATGTCTTGAATGGTGGCAATAAAATAGAGCAGCTGACCCTGCTGGCCCCGCACCGCAGAAGCATTGATCTGCACCCAAATGACTGCGCCCGCCCGAGTCAGATAGCGCTTTTCAAAGCCGACGTGCGATTGCTTACCGCTGAGCAGCTGCTGGTAGTGCGATCGCGCCGTCTCAACATCGTCTGGATGAGTTAGGCCAATCGAGTTGGTCTGTAGCAGCTCGGGCATAGTGTAGCCCAGCAGATCGCACAGCCGCTGATTGGCCTGTATCCAGCGGCCACTGCCATCCAATCGGGCCATGCCCACAGCGGCCTGCTCAAAAATGATTCTCAGCTGCGTCTCCTGCTCCTGCCGGATGGCCTCTTCCCGCTTGCGAGCCGTGATATTTTCAAAGGCGACCCCCACACAGCGATCGGGCAGCGGAAACGCCTTGACATCAAATACGCTCTGTTCTATTCGCTCGTCTTCATAGACGACTTCGCCCAGGTCATATTTTTGCCCGGTGCGAACCACCTCGGCATAGATCTGCGGAATTTCAGTATTGGCGGTCGCCGGGAACGCTTCTAGAATCAGCTTGCCTGCGATATCCGCTATGGGTATACCGATGAGTTCACCAGCGGCTGGATTGATCATCACGAGCCGCAGACTGTGC
>JBBSNR010000143.1:0-7326 GCA_038260635.1 Phormidesmidales cyanobacterium | reverse complement strand
GTCGATTCCGCAGGTGGCGACGACGCTGGCGGCGACGCTGGTGGGTAACCGGGCCGGGATGCTGAGCGATGAGGTGCTCAACAGTGTGGTGGTGATGATGCTAGTAACGGCGACGCTGGGCCCTTTGCTGGTATCGCGCACCGCCGTTGGGCTACCGGTGCCAGAGACACCGCTGCCGGAGGAGGAAGGCTGGCTGATTCCTCAGACGCAGGCTGAGCGCCCTTTTACGGTAGTGGTGCCGGTTTATAATCCTCAGACTGAGCAGTATTTGATTGAGCTGGCGGCGCTATTGGCACAGCAACAGACCGGGCAGATTGTGCCGTTGGCGATTACGGTGGCGAGGCCGCATATGACGCGATCGCAGCTCAATCGGGCGGTCTATCGCAGCGAGACTCTACTCGAAAAAGCGCGGCTGTTCAGTCAGGCGTTTGCGGTGAAAGTGCAGCCGCTGCTGCGGATTGATGAGAAGATTCCGTCGGGGATTTGCCGGGCGGCTCAGGAGCAAAAAGCGAGTCTGATTGTGATGGGCTGGGGGAATGCGGGCAGCCTGCGGGCACGGCTGTTTGGCACGATTGTCGATAGCGTATTTTGGGAAGCGCCTTGCCTGGTGGCGGTGGCCCGACTGCTGCACTCACCGCAGCAGATCAATCGGATTTTGGTGCCGGTAGAAAATTTTTCGGAGCGGGCGGTGCGGATGGCGTCGTTTGTGCGGCATCTGGCAGAGATCACTCAGGCTGAGACAACTCTATTGCATGTGGTGAAGCGCGATCGCTTATCAGAGCCCAATCACCGGGCACAGGCGCAGATTAATCAGCTGATTGCCGAGGCCAAGTTTGCAGGGCCAGTGCAGTCTCTGATCGTCCGGGCAGAAGATGTGGGCAAGGCGATTTTACTGGAGGCGGAGACATTTGATCTGGTGGTTTTGCACTCTCAGCGCTACCCGTTGGCGGCGGAGGGATTTGGCTTTAGTGACATCACTAGCCAGGTTGTTCAACAGATGAGCCGGTCAACGATTGTCTTAGGCGAATCGCATTTGGCTTAAGGCGCTTGCTAGAAAAGCGTAGTCGCAATTACAGAAGTACAGGACTGCAACTCACTATTTTAAGGGTTAGCCACTATGTCTGCAATCAGGCAAAATCAATGACGCCTCAAATAATTGTCTATGGGTTAGATTCTATCGGGTATCGCATTCTTTGCCTTTTACGTCAGCAGAAGGCGGCTGTTGTTGGCGTCAACAGATATCCCATTCCCCATGAAGAAGACATTATTGTGGGAGACTTGCTGTCCGCCGATACCCTGCGGATGGCGAATATTGAGACGGCGCAGACGATTGTTCTTGCCAATAATGACGATGCGATCAATCTGGAGATTCTGCTACAGGCGCGGCTGCTGAACCCCCGGATTAAGATTATCAATCGCCTGTTTAATCAGAGTTTGGGCGATCGCCTCGACTGCACGCTGCCTCACCATTCCAATATGAGCGTAGCGGAACTCTCAGCCCCGATCTTTGCATTTGCGGCGATGAGCCAGGTAGCAATTGGTCATCTCAAGCTGTTTCAGGGAATCTGGCCGATCTATGAAGAGTATATTCACGCGGATCATCCCTGGTGCGATCGCTCTATCAACGATCTGTGGAATGACCGCGCCCGGATGTTCATCTACTATCTCACGTCTGATGCTGAGATTAGCCTAGTAGAAGCGATGAGCCTGGGGCGACGGCTACAGGCGGGTGATCGCCTGATTATTGGCACCCGTCCTAAAATGGAAACGCAGCGGGCCTCGCTCATCGAACAATTTAAGAAGAGCTGGGTCTGGCTGGAGCAGTTTCAGCGCCATCTGCGCTCAGGACTGCTGGTGACGCTGCTGCTGCTGACGACGATTTTGGTGGCGACGGTGGCCTACGTCTACTTTGGGTGGAGTCAGAGCACGCTGGTAGATGCGCTGTACTTTTCGGTCGGGATGATTACGGGCGCGGGGGGCAATGAAGATATTGCGGAGCGCTCGTCAGCGGTGATGAAGGTCTTTACCGCTGTGATGATGCTAGTCGGGGCGGGAGTAATTGGCGTTTTCTATGCGCTGCTGAATGATCTGGTGCTGGGCTCCCGGCTGCGTTCGTTTTGGGAGGTGACCCGAGTGCCGCAAAGGGGGCACTACGTGATCTGTGGCATGGGCGGGATTGGTATAAAGATTGCTCAGCAGCTGATGAGTCAGGGGCATAAAGTTGTTGTGGTTGAGCGGGATGACAACAGTCGGTTTCTGAGCATGGCGCGATCGCAGCAAATTCCGGTGATTGTGGCGGATGCGACTTTGCCAGTGACGCTGAAGGCGGCAAATGTGGAGCGGGCGATCGCTCTACTAGCCGTGACCAATGACAATATGGCTAATTTAGAAATCTCCCTGACGGCAAAAGAGCTGGCCCCTCATCTGTCGATTGTGGTTCGCAGTAACAATTCAGCCCTGGGCGATCGGATGGATCAGGTGTTCGACTTTACCGCTGTTTTGAACCCCTTTGATATTGCGGCTCCGGCTTTTGCGGCGGCGGCTCTGGGCGGGCGGGTATTAGGTAGCGGTGTCACTGGCGAGATTTTGTGGATTGCGCTGTCTCTGCTGATTACGCCAGCTCATCCTTTCTGCCACCAGCCGGTTAAAGAGGTTGCCGTTGAGGCCGATCTGGTGCCGCTTTATTTACAAACGCCTCAGCAACAGCTGCACGGTTGGGACTTACTCAATGCGGTTTTGCAGCCGGGCGATGTGCTCCATCTCACGATTCCGGCTAAAAATATCGAACGTCTCTGGCGCATTAGCAATGAGGTCCTCAATGAGAGTCTGAAGCGTGAGTGAGCGGCTAGCGATCGCGCTCCAATCGTTTACCGAAACTGACAACGGCATCTTGAGCGAACCCGATTCGCTCATAAAATTCGATAGCCGATAGATTGTCTTGACGGATTTGCAGGTTGATTTTGGGGCAGCCGCGATCGCGCAGCCGCTGCTCTACTGTAGTTATTAAGATGCGTCCTAATCCCTGTCTGCGGCTGTCTGGATCAACCGCAAGGTAGTTAATCCAGCCCCGATGACCGTCGTAACCAGCCATAACGGTAGCAACGATTTTCCGATTGACAACGCCTACCAAGAACAGCTCTGGCTGTGTGAGTTGCTTACGGGCAATATCTTTGTGCGGATTGTTCCAGGGTCTTAGCAGCCCGCAGCGATCCCACAGTTCGATGACAGCCTTTTCATCAGATGAGCCAAAGGGGCGGATTTTCATGAGTGCTCTTGCTTAGATAATTTGGGCTCGTATCATTTAGCTCGTATCATTTAGATTTATAAGTCAGGTTCTGGCAAAATGAGCAAAATACTGTTACTTTCGATGGATTTTATAAAACTTCAAAACTGCGATAATTATTAATACAATTGCTGTGAAATATGGCGGCCTCAGCGAGTATCTACACCGTTAGCAGCCGTCTTTAATTGTTTGCTCACCTGTCTCAAAGTTTTTCATGAAAAATAATCCCCAGCCCTCTAGTTTAGTTAGGAGTTACTTAAAAAATATTGGTCGCTTTCCACTACTCACGCACGAACAAGAAATTACGTTAGGTAAAAAAGTACAGCAGTACATGGAGCTTGAGGAGGTCAGATCAGATCTCGTTGAGTCGGCGGGCGATACGCCCTCTCCAGCGGTGTGGGCAGAAAGCGCGGATCTTTCTCCAGAAGAATTGCAGAGGGCTGTAGAGGTTGGGCAGCGGGCGAGGGCGAAAATGGTTCGGTCTAACCTGCGCCTGGTGGTGTCGGTCGCTAAAAAGTATGCCGGGCACAGCCTGGAAATGATGGATTTGATTCAAGAGGGGACGATTGGTCTGCACCGTGGGGTAGAGAAGTTTGACCCCGGTAAAGGCTATCGGTTTTCGACCTACGCTTACTGGTGGATTCGCCAGGCAATCACGCGGTCAATTAGCAACAACAGCCGAGTGATTCGCCTACCGATTCATATTGGCGATAAGCTTAGAAAAATGCGGAAGGCTCAGCGCCAGCTATCTCAGTCACTAGGCCGTCCGGCAACGGTTAAGGAAGTAGCGAGCGAAATGTCGCTATCAGTCGAAAAGCTAAGAGAGCTGCAAGAGCAAGGGAGACGCCCCCTCTCGCTGGATATGAAGATTGGCAGCGAGCAAAATACTGAGCTAGGGGCGCTGCTAGAAGACGAAGGTATTTTGCCGGAAGAGTACGCCACCCAAAAGCTACTGAAAAACGATTTGAGCCAGCTGATCTCGACGACGCTTTCAGAGCAGCAAAGGGCGGTCATCAGAATGCGCTTCGGACTGGATACCGGCAGCAAAATGACCCTTCACCAGATTGGCGATTCGATGGGCATTAGCAGAGAGCGGGTGCGCCAGGTTGAGCGGTCTGCTCTGAGAAAGCTACGCCAGCAAGGGGCTGCTTTGAAGGAGTATGCTGCGGTTGGCTAAGCCCTGTTGCGATGCAGATTGCTTTCCCTTACAAGCGCTGGCTATGCTTAATCCAAAAGTTGAGTAGCGGCAGAGATACTCGATAGCCAAGCTGAGGCCCATAGATAAGACCCTTCTGCTCCAGGCTACTGAGCGCACCTTGCAGGCTACCGCCCCGAGAAAGATAGTGTTTTTTAATGTAGGCGTTAGACTGAGGGCGCTCTGTCGGATCAAAAGAGAGACTTTCTAGCAACTTCGCCTGAGTGGGTGGTAGCAATAGCAATAGTGCTTCAAAGGTGACTTCAATATCTGTGACCAAAGCGAGCATATTGCTGCGGACGTGATGAACGTGAATCGCCTCCGCAGGCATCTGAGATGAGAGGGCATAACACGCTAGCTGAATGCGCTGGGCCAAGGCGATCGCATCTTTGATATGGCCCTGCACGTAGCTCAAAAACATCGCTAAGCTCTGGCCATTCGGGTCAAAGCTTAGCTCTGCGGCAGCCATTTTACTAATGACCCAAGCTTGCATATCGCGATCGCTCAGCGGCCCCAGAAAAATAACCGGTAAGCCCATAGCGTCCATCCAGGGCTCTGAGACAATAGCAACCAGTACATAGCTCACCTGGCTTTGCTGCTGAATCTCTTGCAGAAGACGAGTTTCCCATTTTCGATGACGGTCCCAGGCGCGGATGTGAGCGAAATTATGAAAGACAATGACGATGCGACAAGCCAGGGATTCTGCTAGATACTGAGGTAGCGACAAAAGGCGCTCAAACAGGGGCCATTCTTTTCCAGGCGCTGTTGACCACGCAAGATGAGCTTGATCGAGCAGAGATTGATCAAGCTCCTGGGCCTGAGCCAAACTCCACTGATGGATTTTGGCAAATTCATCCGGTTCGCTAAACGCACTGTTAATGCTATCACTCAGCAGTCGAACGAACTGTCTGGCACTGCGACAGCGCAAACAGTCAACCTCTAAGTGTCGGATGCCTGCCTGGTTAGCAGCATCGCGAATCAATGTTCGTCGCCCGATACCAGGAACGCCCGTCACGACTAGATCGCCATCTTTTTTCAAAAGCGTAGACACCCGCTCCAGCTCTGCTTTGCGAAGGATATTTGAAGGCAAACCAAAAGAACTTTTCATTTAGAGCGAGCCCGCACTATTTTTTAGTGCTATAAATATCTGTAGGTTTTTGAATAGTATCACCAGTAACCCTATGACCCTTTGGACTGTGGCTGCTTTGGTTTTCGGACTTGTTCTGTTGGTGGGTGGTGCGGAAGCTCTAGTAAAAAGCGCTTCTAAGCTAGCGGCTACAGTGGGCATTTCGCCGCTTGTGATTGGGCTAACAGTGGTCGCGTTTGGGACGAGCACACCTGAGCTGGCGGTCAGTTTACAGGCGGGTATGTTTAACCAGGCAGATATCGCCCTCGGCAATGTTGTGGGTAGCAACATCTGCAATGTGCTGTTGATTCTTGGCATCTCTGCCCTAATTATGCCTTTAGCAGTCGCTCAGCAGCTGATACGGCTGGATGTGCCGATTATGATTGGGGTATCAGGGCTGGTGATGCTCTTTGGCTGGGACGGGCGAATTGGTCGCTCAGATGGTGTCATTTTGTTTTTAGGCGGCATCGGCTACACCCTGTTTTTGCTCTACCAAAGTCGTCAGGAGAAAGATCCGATTATTCAAGATGAATCTGCTCAGTTTGGGACGCGATCGCTTTCTTTAAAGGAAATTGGGTTAAATGGTGCCTTATTAGTGGGCGGCTTAGCTATGCTGGTAGGCGGTTCGCAACTACTCATTGACAGTGCTGTGACCATCGCAACCCTGTTAGGAGCTAGTCCGCTCATTATCGGATTGACGGTCGTCGCTGTTGGTACCTCTCTGCCAGAACTGGCCACTTCTGTTACCGCCAGCGTTCGCGGTGAGAGCGATATTGCAGTGGGGAATGTTGTCGGCAGCAATATCTTTAATATCCTGATAGTGCTAGGGCTTACGGGCGCTGTTTCGCCGGCGGGCATTGCGGTCCCGCCAGCGGCGATCGCCTTTGATATCCCCATCATGTTAGCGGTAGCTGTGCTGTGTCTTCCCATCTGCTTTACTGGCAACCAAATCTCTCGCAGAGAGGGCGGACTGTTATTCGCTTACTATCTGCTATACGCGGGCTATTTAGCTGCTAACGCGACAAATCCTGATTCGCTTTGGCTGGAGCGAACTGGCATGGTGGTTGTGCCGCTGACGTTGCTGCTATTGGCATCATTAAGCTGGCATGTGTGGAAGAGTATGTATCTGAATAATCGCAGACAGAGCTAGACCATAACTGTTTAGGAGGCTACAAAGCGATGGGGGTGTAGTCTCTACGGTAGGTTGGGGGAGCAAACTAGGTGTCGGGGCACCCTGTCGAGAGGCTTGTTGTGCTGAGCTGAGAGGGAGCTTACCCTGCAAGAAAAGCTTAGAACTGCAATTATAAGAATTGATTCTTTAGCGAGCTGTCGCTACACATTGCTGATGACGTTTTCTATACCCGCTCAATACCGCAGCTTTTTGCCTCGTTTTTATAAGCTGGCGGCGGTGGCTGTGTTGTCTAACATGATGGTGCCTCTGGCAGGGCTATTCGATGCGGCGTTTCTAGGGCATTTAGAAAATATTGACTACCTGGCTGGCGTCATTTTGGGGGGGCTGCTGTTTGACTATGTCTACCGAATTCTAAAGTTTTTGCGCAATAGTACCAATGCGCTCACAGCCAATGCGGTGGGGCAGGCGGATGATACGGCAGTGCTGGCGGCAGGATTGCGCTGCGGGGTAATAGCGTTGGCGATCGCCGGGGTGATTTTGCTGCTGCAATATCCGATTCATAAATTTGGCTTTGCGGTGCTCTCTGGGCC
>JBBSNR010000142.1:0-7336 GCA_038260635.1 Phormidesmidales cyanobacterium | reverse complement strand
TTGCTGGTGGGCGGCGCGGAGATCTTGATTAAGGGCGCTTCTAAACTGGCAGCGACCATGGGCATATCGCCGCTGGTGATTGGCCTGACGGTGGTTGCACTTGGCACCAGCGCGCCTGAGCTAGCGGTGAGCTTGCAGGCGAGTTTGCACGGTCAGGCCGATATCGCACTGGGCAACGTTGTGGGCAGCAATATCTGCAATGTTTTGCTGATACTGGGCATATCGGCGGTGATTGCCCCGCTGGTGGTGGCTCAGCAGCTGGTGCGACTCGATGTGCCGATTATGATTGGGGTGTCGGCGCTGCTGATGTTCTTTGGCGTAGACGGTCGGCTGAATCGCTCTGACGGGGTGGTTTTGTTTTTGGGTGGGCTAGCCTATACCGGGTTTTTGCTGTATCAGAGCCGTCAGGAAAAAGATCTGAGCGTGCAGGATGAGTACGCTCAGTTTGGGGAGCGATCGCTTTCTCTCAAAGAAACTGGCCTAAACGTGGCGCTGTTTGTAGCGGGTATGGTCATGCTGGTTATCGGCTCGCAAATGTTGGTCAACAGCGCTGTGACCATTGCCACTTTCTTGGGGGCCAGTCCGCTGATTATCGGGCTGACGGTGATTGCGCTGGGCACTTCTCTGCCGGAGCTAGCCACCTCAATAGCGGCCACTGTTCGCGGCGAGCGCGATATTGCGGTGGGCAACGTGATCGGCAGCAATATTTTCAATATTTTAGTGGTGCTTGGGCTGACCAGCGCCGTCTCGACCACAGGTATGACAATTTCCCCATCAGCGCTCTCGTTCGATCTGCCGATTATGCTGGCAGTGGCGGTGATGTGTCTGCCGATATTTTTTACCGACAACGAAGTTTCCCGGCGGGAAGGGTTTTTGCTGCTGGCTTACTACCTGCTGTATGTCGGCTATTTAGTAGCAAATGCAACTCACCCCGAGGCTGTTTGGGCCGGTTGGATTGGCCTAGTTGTAGTGCCGCTGACGATGCTGATGCTGGCTTTGTTAGGCTGGCGAACTTGGGCAACCGTGCGGCGCAAGCAGTCCGCTGAAAGCTTGAATGAGCGCTAAGGCGGCTCCTCCCGTTATTCGGTAGAAGCCACTAAGCCGGTCTCTGGTTTTGGAGCGCTAGGCGATCGCCACCTGGTCAGAGAGGTACACATCTTGAATCAGGTGAAACAGCTTCACCCCTTCTTTGAAGTCTCGCTGAAACGTCTTCCGCCCTGAAATCAGGCCGCAGCCGCCCGCCCGCTTGTTGATCACTGCCGTGCGAATCGCCTGTGCAAAATCATCTTTACCCGACGATCCCCCTGAATTGATCAGCCCGGCCCGGCCTGCATAGCAGTTCAGCACCTGATAGCGCGTCAGGTCAATCGGGTGGTCGCTGGTCAGCTCTGAATACACCAGATCGTCTGTTCTACCGTAGGACTTGCCTACAGCCTCGCTGACAGCTTTATAGCCGCCGTTATTTTCGGGCAGCTTTTGCTTGATGATGTCAGCTTCGATGGTGACGCCGAGATGGTTGGCCTGGCCCGTCAGGTCAGCCGCCAGATGGTAGTCTTTGTCCTGCTTGAAAACGTCGTTGCGCAGATAGCACCACAAAATAGTGGCCAAGCCAAGCTCATGAGCGCGGGCAAACGCCCGACTCACTTCCTGAATTTGCCGGGTAGATTCGGATGAGCCAAAGTAAATGGTCGCCCCGACAGCCACAGCGCCCAGATTCCATGCCTGATCCACTGAGGCAAACATGGTTTGGTCATATTCTTTGGGATAGCTCAGCAGCTCATTGTGATTGAGCTTGACAATGAATGGAATTTTGTGGGCATATTTGCGCGAAGTCATGCCCAGCACACCGAGCGTGGTGGCTACCGCATTACAGCCGCCCGAAATCGCTAGATTAACGATGTTTTCAGGGTCAAAATAGATCGGATTGGGCGCAAAAGACGCGGCAGCTGAGTGCTCAATGCCCTGATCGACCGGCAGAATAGAAAGGTAGCCGGTATTGGCCAGGCGGCCCGTGCTGTAGAGCTGCTGCAAACTGCGGAGCACTTGGGGAGGGCGATCGCTCTGCGCAAAAATCCGATTCACCCAGTCGGGGCCGGGCAGATGGAGCTGGCTTTTGTCTACTTTTGCCTGATAGCTCAGCAGATTGTCTGCCTCATCGCCTAGCCAGTCGGCGATAGACTTATTCGATCCAGATTTGGTTGGAGTCGCAACCACAGTAATTTCCTCGCAAAACGACTAAAGGTTAGCGTAGGCAGTGACATAGATCGCCCTCCTTAAGAGCAGTCTTTGCCCAGAGAAATTGACATATCGCCCCGCAAACCGTTAAACGCCTCGCATACTTTACGAATCCTACTGATGACGCTACCGACAAGCAGCTTTTGCAGCCAGATATTTGTGACTCTAGCAAGCCTACAGCTAGAGCAGCTGGTCGGTTTCTACAGAGAATTTTTGGCGATCGCCCCCACCCTTCACACCACGACCTATGCCGAATTCCACTTGTCTGGGCTGAAGCTAGCCATCTTCAGCCCTAAAGCAGACCAGGTCGCCGAATTTGCGGCTGCTACCAGCGGTTCTATGAGTCTGTGTCTGGAAGTAGACGATTTGGCTGGAGCGATCGCCCGTCTCAAACACATCGGCTACCCCCCGCCCGGCAACATCATGACGACCTCACACGGTAAGGAAATCTACGCCTACGACCCCGATGGCAACCGGCTGATTTTGCATCAGGCTGCCCGCTAGTGTTCAAGCACTCGCTTTAAGCATCTCGCTGATTTCTCAGCCGCACCACCGCCTGACGAAAGCCCAAAGCGACCAAAATATTAGAAAGTGTCAAAAAAGATTCAGCGCTGCCGTGCAGCCAATCGACATTGGCCAGCTCCTCGCCATAAGCCTGCTTTGCGTAAATTCCCGCTGGAATGGTCACCGCCACGAAAATCAGCAGCACATAAAACCCAATTAGCGACAGCCGAGGCGTTTGCTTAGACCGCGTCAAAAACCACAAAAATCCTAAATAGGGAAACAGCGACAGCGCAAACAGCGACTCCTTGCTCATGTCTTTGCTTCCCCCTGCACTTCTCCTGTACTGCTTTTAGCCGGGGCTGCTTTAGACTGCCGCCAAATCCACCAAGCTGCTGCGCAAACTGTACAGTTACCGACCACCGTCATCGCCGCTTGCAGCGTCACCAGCCAGCTCAGCGCCGGTGCATTATCAAAAAAATGCCAGGTACAGGCACACATCGCACTGATCAGCGCTGGCAGCATCCCAAAAGACAGGGTGCGCCATGCCAGATAGCCGCTGGCCTCAGCATATTGCCAAATAAACCAGATAGCCAAAACCCACTCCAGCACGCTAGAAACATGAACCATCCAGGTAGGAATTGAGAGCGCGTGCATAGAGATGTCAACGTAGAGATTTCAAATGTGAGGGTCGAGGGTCGTCGGTCTGCCGTCTTCTGTATTCTAGAGATCTATAGTCTAAAGATCTCTGAAGATCTACAGTCTAGGAATCTCTAGCAGAACGCCAACCAAAACGGCAAGAAAACTATGCGAGCGGTGTTATGTGGCTACTACGGCATGGGAAATGGCGGCGATGAGGCGCTGCTGGCATCGCTGCTGCAAATGCTGCCGGCCCAGGTGACGCCTATTGTGCTGTCGGGCAATCCAAAGCAAACCAGCGATCGCTACGGCGTCGAGGCCGTTCCTCGCAAATCTGCCGGCGCAGTGCTATCGGCCTTACGGCGCTCAGATGCGTTTATTTGGGGCGGCGGCAGCCTGATGCAAGATGCCAGCAGCGCGCTCAATCCGGTGTACTACGCCGGGCTGATGTTGCTTGCTCAAGTCATGGGGCTCAAGACCATTGCCTGGGCTCAGGGCATTGGCCCGCTCAATCAACCGCTGAGCCAGTGGCTGACCCGCGCGGCACTGGCTAACTGTCGGCGGGTGAGCGTACGCGATCGCAATTCCGAAGCGTTGCTCAGCCAGTGGCAACTGCCCTGCCTGCTCGCTCCCGATCCGGTTTGGGGACTCGACTCAGCCCCGGTAGAAGGACTCTGGGACCTGCCAGCGCCTCGCGTAGCGGTTGCTCTGCGGCCCCATGCCGGTTTGAGTGAGCAGCGGTTAGGGGCAATCGCTCAGGCCCTGGTCAATTTTCAGAAAGCCACGGGCGTTTGCATTGTGCTAGTGCCCTTTCAGCCGGTCAAGGATCTGGCGATCGCCCAGTTCATCGCTCAGCGCCTGACCGACCAAAACAGCGGCCCCCACCATATTTATTGCCTGAGTCAGCCACAGCAGCTCAGAGGACTCTTTCGCGGCGTTGAAATGACCATCGGTATGCGGTTTCACGCGCTGGTGATGTCAGCCGCAGCAGGCTGTCGCAGCTTTGCTATTAGCTACGACCCTAAAGTTGAAGCGCTGGCCCAATCCCTCTCGCTGCCTGGCTGGGATCTGTCTTCGACCCCTGGCACGCTGCCGTCCTTACCAGATGATCCACATACGCTGTGCAAAGCCTGGCTAGACTACTATGTCAACGGCGACGCGCTCACTCCCGACCAGATTCAGTCGCAGGTAGATCGCGCGTTCATGCACAAAGACTTACTGGCGGAAGCACTGCTGGATTAAGAACGGGCTTGATGACATTTTTGGCGGCGATGCGGAGGCTGTATTGCTCCCTATACAAAAAGCCTTTGCAAAAAAGCCCTTGTAGAAAGGTCTACACTGCTGTTTTTACAAAAATTATCAATGTTTTTTATCGAGACCTATTGCTATATTGACTTTCTGTGATACTACTTTAGGAAGTCATTTCGCCAGAGTCGTCTGAATTTCTTTTAGAATAAGCCCATCGCTTGGGTTTGAACCCATCTTAAAGCTCTGAAATAGGCTTTTGCCTGAACGCTACCTCCTACTCTCTTGCCTGCCATTTAATAGATATGAGTGAAAATCAGTCCCCTCAGCCCTCGTCCGATGCTCAAAACCTTCAAGGCAGTGCAGACACAGGCCACAGCCCTCTGGAGGTCAGTCTGCCCAACGACCTGACTGAGCAGTCTCTGCCAGATGATGAAGCAGATGCATGGGAGACAGTCAATCTACCGGGCACGGTGAATACGGTAGCGATCGCCCCACCTTCTGCTAACCCCGCTGAAAGCAAGGAAGAAGGCAGCTTCACAAGCAAGCGAGAAAACGAACTGCTGAGCCTCATTCACGACCTCAATGAGTGCAACGACGCCCTGCTATCGCGGGTTTCGCAGCTAGAAGGGGCGCTCAGCCATACTCAGTCAGCGCTTCAGGCCGAAGTTGAAAAGGCAAAGGCAGCTCGGGAGAAGATGATCGAGCAAATGTCAGCTGACCAGGCCTCAGTTCAGCAGATTTCTCAGACGGCTCAGCAGCAAATCGCCAGGCTAGTCAGCCAGCTAGATACCACCGAGCAAGCGCTTCAGGGGCAGCAGCTGATTGACGAAACCCGTCAGGCCGAGCTCAAAGACTATCAAGAACGGGTCACGCAGCTCGAAAAAGAATCCGCCCTCATTTCTCAGCAGCACGCCGAAGAAGCCCAAGCCCGAATCAAGGCAGAGACCGCCAGCCGAGACTTGCGATCGCGCCTCCAGCGGCAGCAGCGCTACACCCTCCAGTTCAAAGCAGCTTTAGAGAAGTCTTTGACTGTCAAAGCTCGGCCTGTCTATACAGCCAGCGCCACTGAAGCTCACCCTTTTGCCCAAAGCTTGCCCGCCCAAAGTTCGCCTTCGGTCACCATGCCAAAAGCACAGCGGATCATGCCCTGGATGGCAGGCTCATCTCCCTTTGCCGGAATTGATCCCCACCTGGAAACGCTGATTCGCAATGCCAGTAGCTCTGCTAGCCAGCCGATTCCCCCTAGCGAGCCTATCCCAGCAGCTCCTCAGACATCAGTTCCCCAGACGGCAGCCGACAGCGCCAACAGCGCTCCTACAGCGGCAACCGATCTAGAAGCCGAAGATAAGCTTTGGCAAGATTTAGAGCGGGTTATGAACGGCGCAGACGAGGTTCAAGCAGCTTTGCCTGCTGCTAATGCTACTAAAGACAGTGGGTCAGCCGTCTCTACCGATGTGAGCGAAGTAGATGTGAGCAAAGTAGCCAACGGCCAAACGCCCACCCCTCCCAAGCTCAACTGGCAGGCCGCTGCTAAAACGGCTAGAACGGCGGCTCAGGCAGACAATCCTCAGGGTACCGAGCACCCCGTCCCAACTGCCCCAGCCCCAGCAGAGGCGATCGCTGCCCTCGTAGAAGAGTCCTTTGCTGCTGCCAGCAGTCAATCGCCAGCTGAAGTGGGTTTTACAGAGCCCTCGCCCTGGGGTCAGCCCCTTGCAGGCGCTGATACCGAAACTTCTACTACCGCTGCCGAGACCGCCACTGAAACTGCCGCAAATCAGTCGCCAGACCATTTCCCGCTGATAGACGGTCTGCCTGGAAATACCGTCTCGCCGCTGGTGAATCCTTTGCGATCGCAGAGAAGGGTAGGCTCTATGGCTGCCGTCCAGCTCCCCACCTTCGAAAAAGCCAAAGCCGGCAGCTTCAAGCGCTAACCAAGTAGAAGTCCCTCTTTTGAGCAGGGTTGAGACCTGTCTTGTAACAGAGGGCTAGAGGCCTCTTTCCTAGCTACAGTAAGGCCATAGAAATGCATTGAGATAACTCCATGGCCGACAATTATTTAGTAGCTGTCCTATCTGACCGGATGCAGGTGGAAGCGGCTTACACTGCCTTAGAAAAAGAAAATTTGCCGATGGACCAAATTGCAATTTTGGGTCGCGGCTACAAAAGCGCTGATGAGTTTGGCTTAATCAATCCTGACGACGAAGCCGAACAGCAGACCAATCAGTTAGCCAACTGGGTAATTCCGTTTGGCTTTGCAGCTGGGTTCGCCTTCAGTGCACTCTCAGGTCTACAGACCTTTGCCTGGGCTGGCGAAATTGGCAATCACATCATCGGAGGCTTTCTAGGAGCGGCATCCGGAGCTTTTGGAGCCTTTACAGTGGGTCGGCTGACCGGATGGACCGTAGGGAGTGGAGATGCCCTCGCTTACCGCAACCGCCTGAACCGAGGTAAGTACATCATTATTGCCGAAGGAACCAGCGAACTCATCCGTCAGGCTACTCGCGTTTTGCGTCAATATGAGCCCGAAAATATTCAGGGCTACTCAATGCAAGGGGCAGCTTAACTCAGCGGCGCGGCCTGGCGATCACCCCAAATAGGGCAGGACAAGCTCAGTGAGGAGAATCGCTGTCGCCCATAGCCATCTGTATCACCGTAGGCTTACCACCTATCGTGTGGTACTTGTTAGCCCACTTACTGATTATCTGGTCAAGTT
>JBBSNR010000141.1:0-7343 GCA_038260635.1 Phormidesmidales cyanobacterium | reverse complement strand
GCGATCGCCCTTCATCCAGACGGAACCGTGCGTCTATTCATGGTGGCCCAGCGCCCCGACGCCCCGGGCATGACCCTGAGTGATCTATCAGGATTTGCCGCCTCTCTAGGCGCGACTCAGCTACTCAATTTGGATGGAGGCAGCTCATCCTCGCTCTACTACAATGGTCAAACTTATTTGGGCCGTTTAGATATCAATGGCAACCGGGTCGAACGCCCAGTAAAATCGGTCATTATGGTCGGACAGCAGCCTTCCCAGTAAACTAAGCCGCGCTGTCACTACTTGCTTTCTGTCTTTTATCAAACATGATGCAGTCTAGTGGTTTTAGCCCAAGTGCAAGACCAGAAGCGCCGTCTGCTAGTAAGTGAGCTGTGTAACTTCTACATCGCCTGCTACTACTAACGCGCCGACGTAGCCCTCTGGCAAAGCAAGCGTGTGTAAGCACCACCCGTCCGAGCAGCTATGGGGCACACAAATAAGCCGAGGCGGAGTCAGCTGCACCTCTACCGTTTTCATCGACTGAGTCAGACCTAACCCAATCGCTTTAAGATAGGCTTCTTTACAGGTCCAAGTTTGTAGAAAGGCGTGAGGTTGGTCGTCAGCAGATTGAGCCTTTACCTGAGTTTTTTCTCGATCTGATAGGCAACGGTCTATCAGGCTATCTAGCCGCTTAATGGGCCTAATGCTTTCTATATCTATGCCCACTTTGCGTCGGTGCCCCAGAGCGCACAGGGCTAGTTCACCCGAGTGAGTGAGATTAAAGTGAAAATCACACTCCGTCTGGAGCAGGGAACTCCTCTGAGCATCAGGCAATTTCCCAACAAAAGGCTTGCCATACTCCCCATAGCAAAAGTTGATCTGATCCGGCGACTGATGAAGCTGGCAAGCCAATATATGCCGGAGGGCACCTCGCGACACAATAAAACGGCGTTGATCGTTAGCAAACCGAAAACGGTTTGCCCTAGACTTCTCCTCTTTGGAAAGGCAGGCAAAATACTTCTCCAGAGCATCTGGCGGCACTTCTAGCTGAATTTGCCAAATCTGAACCAAATCACTCATATATTGGCTGAAGTTAAAGCACTTTTGCACCTGGGAAGCATAAGAGAGCTGGGTCCTGTGAACCCTTTCATCTGACCGCCCAGCACCACACTGCTCTTATTCATCCCTGCAACGTAAAAACTTGTTTTTTCCATAAAGAAGATACGCAGCAGTGTGTGCCTCCCAAAAGGTTGTGTCAGTATTTCTCCTAAGAAGCTGACCAACGAGCTAACTCTCTTTGATGTTTCCTACTCAGGTTAGCTACCTTCATCAGGGCTAAGCGGCCTATGCATCACAGTCCACAGACTTTCCCAGCCTGACTGTGACTTGCATCCATAGTACTGGCTCACAGTACTAGCTCACAGAGCGCTATCCGATTGCTACTTCTCTGGCATCAGCAATGGTTTATTCTCCACCTAAAAATATCCAGAGTGTCACCGATCAAGGCGTCACTCAATTTTCTACCCTGATTGAACTGCTTCAGTACAGGGCCAAAGAACAGCCCGATGATCTGGCCTATCAGTTCTTGGTGGATGGCAAAAAAGAAGGCACCGCCTACACCTATGCCGAGCTCGACGAGCGAGCAAGAGCGATCGCTGCCCTCCTACAGCAGCAGCAAGCCAAAGGCGAACGTGCCCTTTTGCTCTACCCTCAGGGTGTAGAAGTCGTCGCTGCTTTTTGTGGCAGCCTCTACGCCGGAGTCATCGCCATTCCGGTGCCGCCCCCAGATGCGGGCCGGATGAAGCGCACCCTACCGCGTCTGTGCGAAATCATCAAAGATGCTCAAGCCACCATCGTCCTCAGCAATACCCGCATTATTGAGCTGATTCAAGACTCTGACATAGATTTTCCAGAGTTTGAGACCATGCGGTGGATTGACACCGAGACAGTGGATTTAGACCTGGCTAAAAACTGGCAAGACCCCGGCGTTAATAAAAACGTACTGGCCTATCTACAGTACACCTCAGGCTCTACCTCTACGCCCAAAGGCGTAATGCTCAGCCACTACAATCTGCTGCATCACTCCGCCTACTTACAGCGGGGCTGCGGCTACAGCGCCGACGGACCAACCGTCACCTGGATGCCCTATTTTCACGACTACGGCCTTGTAGAAGGACTCATGCAGCCACTCTACAATGGCGCACCCTGTTACATCATGGCTCCGCTGGCATTTGTGAAGCGTCCTCTCCGCTGGCTACAGGCGATTGAGAAATATGGTGCCACCCACAGTCAGGCTCCCAACTTTGCCTATGACCTGTGCGTGCGCCGAACCAAGCCCGCCCAGCGCGAAGCCCTAGATCTCAGCAGCTGGCTGAGCGCAGGCAACGCTGCTGAACCTATCAACCCTCGGGTGATGCGGGATTTTTGCGAAGCGTTTGCAGAGGCTGGCTTTCGTTGGGAAAGCTTTTCTCCTGCCTATGGGTTAGCTGAGGCCACGCTGCTAGTTTCCGCTACGCCAGCAGGCCGCGCCCCAATCATTTTGTCGCTAGAAGCCAGCCAGCTAGAGCAGGGCAAAGTTGTCCCAGCCAAATCTGATTCTTCCTACATACGGGAAGCCGTGAGCTGCGGCCCACTCGTCTGCGAGACTCAAGTCGCAATCGTCAATCCCGACGATCTGACTCGCTGCGCCACTGATGAGATAGGTGAAATTTGGGTAAACGACCCCGGCGTTGCCCACGGCTACTGGCAGCGCCCCGACGCCACCAGAGAAACCTTTGAAGCTCAAATTGCTGGAGAGGGCGCAACCCGCTATCTACGCACAGGTGACTTAGGTTTCATAAAAGACGGTGAACTGTACATCACTGGCCGAATCAAAGACCTAATCATCATTCGCGGTACTAATCACTACCCTCAAGACATTGAGTGGACAGTGCAGCAAACCCACCCAGCCATGCGGGCAGACTACGGCGCTTGCTTCTCCATCATTGAAGACGGAGAAGAACAGCTAATAGTCGTGCAGGAGATTGAGCGACAGCATCAGCAAAACCTGGAGGCAGACGAACTGATTGCCGAGATTCGTCAGGCCATATCAGAGGCTCACGAGCTGCAAGTATACGCTGTGGCTCTAGTCAAGTCAGGCAACGTGCTGAAGACCTCTAGCGGCAAGATTCAGCGGCGCAAGTGTAAGACCAGCTTTTTAGCTGGAGATCTTGAGGTGCTCGCTGACTGGAGCGAAAACCCCCGGCTCACTAGCAAGGTGCGCAGCCTGCAAGATGAGGTGGAATTCTTGGCCCAGCAACTGACTCAGAAATAAGCGAGGGAAGGCACTCATGACGCTAACGCAATATCGATTGGCCGAGCAGCTAGAGCAGGCTTTAGGCAATCCTAACCAGCCCGATAGCTTGATGTCTTTTCAGCACACCGCTGAGCTAGACGAAGCCGAGCAATTTCCCCATGACGAAATTGCCTGGCTCTATAAGTGGGGATTACAGAACTACTACATCCCAACCGAATGTGGCGGCAAATTCACCTCTTTTGAAGAGTTTGTTGCTTTTGTACGGGTTCTAGCCCGTCGCGATCTGAACATATCTATTGCCTTTACAACTCTATTTTGGTCATTTTTGACCTGGATGGCAGGCAGCGAAGCTCAAAAAGACAAGCTATCTCGCCTGATGCGCGAAGACCAGGTAGCAATGTGCCTGTCCTATTCTGAACGAGGACATGGCAGCGACCTGGTCGGTGGTAGCGTGGTTGCCACAAAGGTAGAGAAAGGCTACGTACTCAACGGCGAAAAATGGCCGATTAACCGGGCAACCGTTTCTGGCATCACATTTGTCTTGGCGCGTACGGCGGCAGAGGGCGGCAACCGGGGGCTTTCTCTCTTCATGGTTGACAAGAGCGAACTCAATCCTAGTCAGTACTACAACCTGCCCAAAATCAAAACCCACGGCATTCGCGCGGCGGATATGAGCGGCATCGGCTTTAGCGACTGCTTTATCCCTGAGAGCACTCTCATTGGAAAAGAGGGCCAGGGCCTAGAGCTGGCGTTAAAAGGTTTCCAAATCACTCGGGCGCTATGTGCCGCGTTCTCTCAGGGCGCAGCAGACACTACTATGCGTACCACCCTAAATTTCGCGGTGAATCGGCAGCTCTATAGCAAAACTGTCATCGATATGCCTCACGCGCGGCGTACGCTGACCCACGCTTTTACAGACATGCTGATCTGTGACTGCGTCAATATCGGCGCAGCCCGAGGGTTTCATGTCGCGCCGGGGCAGTTCAGTGTGTGGTCAGCAGTCGATAAATACTTTGTTCCGGTGACCCTGGAGCAGGTGATGAAAGACACGTCTGTGGTGCTAGGCTCGCGCTTTTATATGCGCGATGAACACGACTCAGGCGTATTTCAAAAGATGCTGCGAGACAGTGCCATCATCAGCATGTTTGACGGCAGCTCGGTAGTGAATTTACATGCCCTGATCTTGCAGCGACGGCAGCTAGCCAAAGCTCGCGTTCGTCGTAAGCCTGAAAAGCTTGAGGCTTTAAAGGCACGCCTAGCTCAGAGCTTTTCACTCGATCAGCCGGTGCCTACCTTTGATGCCACCAAGCTGGAGCTGATTAGCCGGGGGGCTGATGATGTCATGCAGGGACTGGAGAGCACTCTGGCAGAGCTAGAAGCCCTCAAAGCTGGTGCTAGCGATTTCACACTAGATCAGGCCGTACTTTCCCAGGTGCTGGAATTTGGTCAGATTATTCTCGAAGAACTCAATGCTCAAGATGAGCTGATTACCCAGTCGGCTTTTGAGCATGGGCACGAGCAGTCGTTTGAGAGCTTTGATCTGGCCAAGCAGTATTGCCGCCTGCACGCAGCGATCGCCTGCATCCTTATGTGGATGCACAACCGCCAGCACAATCGTGAGGCCCTTGGTGAATTTTTCGTCAGGGGTGAGTGGCTGGTGCTGAGCCTGCACCGCCTGCTCTCGCACTTTCGGATGTCTTTAGAGCGTCCGCCGGAGGCGTATTACGAAAACGTAGCCCAAGAACTCTTGCGGCTACACCAAGAGGACAAAATGTTCTCGATTGTTCCTTTTCAACTTGCTAAACCATCTATAAAGGAGAACATTCCCCATGCAACAGCTCCAGAACTCCAGCTCCGCTGAAGCGACTTCTTCAGTCACAGCCATTCAGTCATGGTTGGTTGAGCAGCTCGCTGACGTGCTCTCCATCGACCCTAGCAGTATTGATGTCAAGCAGCCCCTCACCCGTTATGGCTTGGATTCGATTGACGCCGTTACGCTGGTAGGCGATCTCGAAGACTGGCTCGATCTTGAGCTGCCTTCTACGCTGCTGTGGGACTATCCCAGCATCGAAAAAGCCTCAGCCTACATGGTCGAAGAGTTCGACGTGACGCTTCAGCCAGTTTAGCCAAGGGCGACGAGCAAACGCGCCATTCATCAGGGCGTCTGCAATTATTGTTCTGAGGCTTTCTACCGGTAGGGAGCCTCAGTTGTGAGCAAATCAGGTCATCTGTAGGGGCTTTGCCCATAGCGATAGAGCAAAGAAATTGAACTTCTCTGAATTTTCGTTTTGGTGGGTGCTGTTGCTGACGAGCGTGCCATTTTTCACGGTGCGCTACTTTGGCAAAGCATTCGATTGGTGGCATAACCGCTTTGACACTATCGGATTGGCAGCCCTTTCGCTGCTACTATTTCTCAATGCCAGCCGCACCAGTTTTGCAGTGTTTCTATTTGAAATTCTGTTTAACTACTTTATGGTGAGTTGGATGCTGCGCCGAGAAGGCAAGCAGGCCCGGCTAATTGCGGCTACCGTCATTATCTTTGACGTGGTGGTGCTGGCCTACTTTAAGTACCTCACCTTTTTTATAGAAGATTTCATTGGGCTAGCGACGCCCATACCCGCTAACTGGCAAGCGGGGTTTCCGCTGCCAATCTTTGAAACTATTCCACCGGGGGTGTCATTTTACACTTTCCAGATGGTGGCTTTTGTAGTCGATTCTCACACCGCGCGCCGCAAAAAGCCGATTAAGCTGCTGGACTATATCAACTTCGTTTCGTTCTTCCCGCAGATTGTAGCTGGGCCGATTGAGCGGCGGAGTAAGCTTCTACCCCAGATTCAAGACTTTAAGTTCCAGTTTACTGCCGACAACTTTGACGTGGGGATGCGGTGGCTATCGCTGGGCATGTTCATGAAGTTTGTACTGGCAGACAACATCGCCCCCTACATTACTGATGGCATGTTAGAGACTGCCAACCCCTGGCTGGTATGGTTCTATGCCTTCTTATTTACCCTGCGCATCTACTTTGACTTTGGGGGCTACAGCTTTATGGCGGTAGGGATCGCCCGCATCGTTGGTGTCAAGCTGACGATAAATTTTTTAGCGCCCTACACTTCTCAGAGCATCAATGAATTCTGGCGGCGCTGGCATGTGACGCTGAGCACCTGGTTCCGTGACTATGTATTCATCCCGCTGATGGGAAAGCGCAAAAAGTGGGCGGCTTTTTTCCTATTCATCACTTTCACTCTGTCGGGTTTCTGGCACGGTGCGGCCTGGAATTTCATGATTTGGGGGGCTTACCACGGCGCGCTGCTGCTGCTGCTGCGCTATGCCGGGCGGCCTTTCGCGCGGATGACCAATAAGTTTGTCCGGCGACCTCAGGTGGTGTCTTGGGCGCTGACTTTTGGAGCCGTTATCTTGGGCTGTCTCTTTTTCATGGAGACTAACATTGAGCGGCTGATGGCTAAGCTTCTGACCATTGTCACGCCCTGGGCTTACTCACCTGCCAATCTGATGCAGGCAGTTAATACATTCAATTCGCCTGAAGGCTTAGTGCTGGGTGTGGCGCTGGCGCTGGCGATCGCTTTCCTAGCACTTGAGCATATTGCCGTGTGGCAAGAGCGCGAGTCTGAATATGAACTGCTCACTTCACGCTGGATGTCTAGAGTGTTGCTGGGCTTGACGATTCTCCTGGCCGCTAATATCCCGGCTGATTTCATCTACTTTGAATTTTAGAAACGCCTCTGTGATCCTTCTGGAAACAGCAGAGGTCGCTAAGGTGAACTGTTTAGATAGGATCTTTTGAACAAAATGACTGTGTCCGCAAAGCCTCCAAAAATTTTAAGCTGGTTAGCAGTCGCAGGGTTAGCCTGGGGAGCTGGGTTTGTCTACAACGTATATTTAGGCGGTGAAGCGCATTGGCTGAAGGGGCTATACCAGAATAAAGTGGCGATCGCCGCTGAGACCGCTGACCCTAAGCTAATTATTACCGGGGGCTCTGGTGCACATTACACCGTAGATTCTGCCTTGCTCTCCCAAGAACTGGGAATGCCGGTGGTCAATCTGGGGCTAG
>JBBSNR010000140.1:0-7418 GCA_038260635.1 Phormidesmidales cyanobacterium | reverse complement strand
GGCGATTTAGTTTCCCAACTACCGCTCCATCATGCGGTACCTTAGGGCATTACTCGATCTAAAGGTTCTCGTTTACGTGCCTTCCTCCGTCACTGTCACTGTGCCTGCGACCACCGCCAACATCGGCCCTGGGTTTGACTGTCTAGGGGCCGCGCTTAGCCTGTACAACCGCTTTCATTTCACCCCCTTTACGCCCCTCTCAGACAGTGCGCCGTTTCAAATCACGGTAGAAGGGGCCGAAGCGAATCGGGTGAATGTGGGGCCGAGTAATCTGGTGTACCGGGCGTACTTAAAATGCTATGAGCGCGTGGGGCAAAGTCCGCCGCCCGTCCATATCAAAATTGTGTTGGGTGTGCCGCTTTCACGCGGGTTAGGCAGTTCATCTACAGCGATTGTCGGCGGCATCATGGGCGCAAATGCGCTGGCCGGGTCACCGCTAGATTCGATGGCGCTGGCCGCACTAGCGAATGAATTGGAAGGCCATCCGGACAATGTGGTTCCGGCGCTGCTAGGGGGCGCTCAGCTAGCGGTAGTGACCCGAGGCCGGTTGCAGCTTTGTGATTTGGCCTGGCACGAGTCGGTCGTCCCGGTCGTCATTATTCCTGAGTTTGAGCTGTCAACAGCAGATGCTCGGCGGGTGCTACCGGCCAAGTACAGCCGGGCAGATGCGGTTTTCAATACGGCTCATCTAGGCTTATTGCTGCGGGGGCTGGCAACGGGCAATGGCGATTGGATTGCGGGGGGTATGGGCGATCGCATTCATCAGCCTTACCGCAAAAAGCTGATTCCCGGCTACGACAGCGTCCATCGTGCCGCGCTCAAGGCCGGAGCCTGGGGGTTAGTAATTAGCGGAGCCGGGCCGACTTTGCTCGCCCTGAGCGCACCCGACACAGCGGCAGCCGTACAAGCAGCGATGGCGGCGGCCTGGGAGCCTCAGAGTTTTGCAGCTCACGCGCATTGTCTAAGGCTGGATACGCGGGGAGCGATCGCCGAACCCATCGGCTCAAATACTTGATAGAAACTCAGTCTTTGACCAATCAACACTGGATGTTCAACAATTGAGTCAAACTTTCTCTATCAATGGTTGATTAAGTTTTGTATACTGACTGATGGACGCATCCCAACATTAGGTATTTATTCCTATTTCCATCACTACTGCGTCTTTGTCGCTATCGAGATTGCGTGAATTGTAATGATCGGTGAACAATTTCCATGGCTGACGTTCCTAGTTATCTTCCCGCTTTTGGCCGCAATCCCCATTCCTTTGCTGCCAGATAAAGATGGTAAAACCGTCCGCCGTTACGCACTAGGAGCGAGCCTGGCCGAATTTGGCCTAATTATCTACACCTTTTCCACCCAATACGAAATGGGAACACCTGGACTACAGCTCGTCAATGAGTTTTCCTGGATTCCTCAGTTCGGCCTGAGCTGGTCGCTAGGCGTGGATGGCCTTTCTTTTCCCCTGGTGATGCTCAGCGGGCTAGTCACTACATTAGCTGTCATCGCTTCCTGGAATATCAAGCTGAAACCGCGCCTGTATTACTCCATGCTGCTGCTGATATTCAGCGCCCAGCTCGGCGTATTTTTAGCGCAAGATATCATGCTGTTTTTCATCATGTGGGAGCTGGAGCTGGTGCCAGTGTACCTGCTGATCTCGATTTGGGGCGGTGAAAAACGACTGTACGCGGCGACTAAGTTCATCATCTACACCGCAACCTGCTCAGTTTTCATCTTGGTCGTGTCGTTGGCGCTGGCCTTTTACGGCGAGGGCTTTAGCTTCAACATGAGCGAGCTAGGGGCTAAGGAATATTCGCTGCCCTTTCAGCTGCTCTGCTATTTGGGCCTGCTGATTGCTTTTGGGGCCAAGCTGCCAATTTTCCCTCTTCACACCTGGCTGCCCGATGCCCACAGTGAAGCCCCAGCGCCTGTATCAATGATTCTGGCAGGCGTTCTACTCAAGATGGCAGGCTATGGCCTGATCCGCTTAAATATCGAAATCTTGCCAGATGCGCACCTGTATTTTGCCCCCGTCTTAGCGATTTTAGGCGTGATCAATATTGTCTATGCTTCGCTAACCGCCTTTGCTCAAGACAATCTCAAGCGGCGGATGGCCTATTCATCTGTGGCGCATATGGGCTTTGTACTCTTGGGGCTAGCCGCGTTCAACTCCCTGGGGATGAGCGGGGCGATGCTGCAAATGATCTCGCATGGACTGGTCGCGGCGGTGCTGTTTTTCCTCTCTGGCGTAGCTTACGAACGCACGCACACCCTTTCGATGGAGAAAATGGGCGGCATGGCCAAGGCAATGCCGATCGCGTTTGCCCTATTTACAGCGAGCGCGATGGCTTCGCTGGCGCTACCCGGCATGAGTGGCTTTATTGCTGAAATCACGGTGTTTTTAGGCATGGCTACCAGCGATGCTTACAATGTCTTCTTTAAGGCGGGGATTATTTTGCTAGCAGCAGTTGGCGTGGTGCTGTCGCCAATCTATCTGCTGTCCATGCTACGGCGTATCTTCTACGGCGATGTGGGCGAGGTCAAGCCGCCGTCAGATGCGTCTTGGGATATTTTGCCGCGCGAGGCTTTTGTGGCGATGTGCTTGCTGGTGCCGATTATTGGCATTGGTCTATACCCGAAGCTAGCCATCCAAACCTACAGCGCAAAGACGGTAGAAGTCGCGAGCCAAATTCAGACCACCCTGCCCGATGTGCCTAATCAAGCGCCGCTTTCTAGGGTGATGACGATGCCGGGAGCTGAGCAGATTATTGCGCCGTCGCTGTAGGCAGGGGGCAGGAGACAGGGGGCAGGAGGCAGGAGCGCCCCAGGATTCTAGGCTCGGTGTGCTGCGCTAGGCTGAAGGAGGTATGGTCAGGGGTCTGCCGACAATGACGAAGGTCTATGAGTTAGAAACAGAGCGTTTGTATCTGCGGCAGTGGACTGAGGCTGATAGAGCACCGTTTGCAAAGCTCAATGCAGACGAGCGGGTGATGGAATTTTTTCCTCGTCCGCTATCGCGCTCGGAAAGTGACAGCTTAGCCGATAGGATGCAGACCGCGATTGTGCAGAGAGGTTGGGGCTGGTGGGCTGTAGAGGTTAAGCATAAACACAGTTTTGTTGGCTTTGTTGGTCTTAGCATTCCCTCGTCAGATCTCCCCTTTGGTCCTTGTGTTGAAACCGGATGGCGGTTGGATTGCCCCTATTGGGGTCGTGGTTATGCCACTGAAGCTGCGCGAGCTGCTTTATCTCTGGGTTTTGAAACGCTGAAGCTAGATGAGATAGTTGCCTTTGCTACTTTGGATAATGCGCGATCGCAAGCCGTCATGCAAAAGCTGGGTATGCACCGTGCGCCCGCAACCTTTATTCATCCCAGCGAGTCAGTAGAGCACTGCCTTTACAAACTCTCACAGGCAGACTGGCTCACTCAGAACCATTGAATTAGTGAAATTACTGAAGGCTCAGAGATTGCGCAGGATTAGAGCTAATTCGGTTTGATCACGGCAGCGTATGAGGCGAAATATAGCTAAAATCGCCAAATCGCTCGAACCTACCGTCGGTCATGGGATGGACTATTATCGAATCAAATCCGAGCTAAAGCAGTCTTCGGCCATTCGGCTGCTGCGAAGCCCCAAGGCTGCTTTAACACTCAGCTTTTTGCACGCTCAGTTCAAGGCTCAAAAGCAGCTGGTTTCAGTTCCTCAGCCCTTGCTGGAAGAGAAGCTTGGAGATTATCTGGAGTACTTGCAGGCGGACGATTCTGAGGAGGCGTGGCGATCGCCCCGAGACTACCTCAAAGACTGGTGCGATCACCAGTGGCTCAGAAAAACCTTTGACAAGAGCGATCAGCCCGTATTGAGCCTGATGCCAGCGGCAGAGCGGGCGATCGCCTGGGTCGAAGACCTTCAGCAGCGAGACGATTTTGTCGGCACGGAGTCTCGCTTCCTGCAAATATTCGCACTGCTAAAGGAAATACAGGATCGTAGTACCACCGATGTCCAAGCCCGCATCGCTCAGCTAGAGCAAGACAGAGACAGCATTCAGCAGGAAATAGACCACGTCCGCGCGACGGGGGAAGTGTCACCCTATAGTCAAACTCAGCTACAGGAAAGGTTCCTCTCGGCCAACCAAATGACCCGTCAGCTCGTCGCCGACTTTAAAACGGTTGAGCAGAACTTTCGAGACCTGACCCGGAATGTGCAGACGGCGCAGCTCGAAGCCGGTAGCCGCCGGGGCGCAGTTGTAGGCCGGGTATTAGACGCGGATCAGGCGCTGAAGGAGTCTGACCAGGGGCGTAGCTTCTATGCTTTTTGGGAGTTCTTGCTGTCGAGCGATCGCCAGCAGGCGCTGAAGCAAATAATTCAGTCGGTCTATGAGCTAGAAGAATTACAGCCGCTGACTCAAAAGTACGGCTTGCTCAGGCGAATCGAATACAGTTTGCTGGAGGCCGCTCAGCATATTGTGCGCTCCAACCACCGCCTGAGCGAAAAACTGCGTCAGATGCTGGACGAACGTAGCTTGAGAGAAAACAAGCGCGTCGCTGAGCTAATCCATTCCGTGCAGCAGCTCGCGGCAACCGCAAAGGCAGTGCCTGACGCCAATTTCTGGACGCTAGAGGGCGATTCGATGGCGCATTTAGTGATCGAGCGACCGCTGCATCCGCTGGAAGACTCAGAGCCCCCGATTTTGTCACTCGACCTTACAGACCTGCCTGAAGACGTGCAGGATACTGAGGCGATGGCCGAACTGTTCCAACAGTTTTATATCAATGAAGCGCTCCTGGCCGAACGGATCGATCTGACGCTGGAGCAGCGCTCGATTATAGCTTTTACAGAGCTGATTCAGCTTTATCCCGTCACTCAGGGTTTGCCAGAGGTTGTGGCTTACTTGTCTCTTGCCACCCGCTCAGCGCAGCACCTTGTCAACAGCGATACAATGGAAACGATTACGGTTGCTAGTCTTGAGCCTGGGACACAGCTTCAGCTCACGCTTCCGCAAATTACCTTCTGTCGCTGACTCTCACCGCTTGTTTGGTATGTCACCTAAGTCCTTTCAACTGCAAGACACCGTTCGACCCTACGCGCCCGTCGTCCTCAAGCTCTTACAGGGCGTCATTTACAGCGATGACTTTCACTGGGATCGGCTGCAAAGCTCTCTGTCTCAAGTAGAAGATTACTTTGGTCAAATTGGCCTACAGGTCAAAAACTACGAGAACGAAGGATTTGCCTATCTTTCGCAGCCCGAGCCCGATCCGGATATTCCGGGCGAGGCGCTGCCCCGGCTGACGGCGCGGCGACGGCTGAACTTCAAGCTGACGGTATTTTGCGTGCTGCTGCGAGAACAGTTGCTGCAATTTGACGCCAGTGACAATACCGGGCGCTTCATATTGGATATTGAACGCATTCGAGACTTGCTGCGGCCTTATCTGCCAGAGGAAAATAACGAAAGCAATTTTCGGCGGAAGGTCGTTCACATTGTCAAGCAGGCGCTGGAGTTGGGCTTTTTGAGACGCCTGACGAGCGACGAGGAAAACTATGAAGTGCGACCCATCCTCAAAGCCAAGATCGATGCTGAGATGTTGGAGCGTCTGAAGCAAAAGCTAGAAGCCTACCAGTGAAAGATATCTGCTGAAGCCGCCCTTCGACTACGCTCAGGGCTCGGTGTCAGCTACTCCCGCTGGCTGAGCGTAGTCGTAGGTGTTTCACCTTCTCGAAGAGTAGCCACAACCCATCGATCTCTTGAAATAGCACTAACTCAGTGCTATTAAGTGAAAGATCATCACCACAAGCTGCCGTCCAAAGCCCGTTACTACCCGAAGCCGATGCAAACTTCTTTGAGCCTTGATCAACCTGTGCTGATAGATCCCTCAACTGCGGCGGGCTTCAGGCTACAGCGATTTGAGGTGCTGAACTGGGGGACGTTCGACCAGCGCCCCTGGGAGCTATCGCTCGACTGCGGCACGGCGCTGCTGACGGGAGCAAATGGTTCGGGAAAATCGACGCTGGTCGATGGCATGTTGACGCTGCTGGTACCAAATATTCGGCGTAGCTACAACCAGGCTTCTAACGCGGCTGGAAAGAAAAAGGAACGCAATGAAAAAAGCTATGTGCAGGGAGCCTACGGTCGCACTCGCTCGGAGGAGTCTTACGGCTCTAAGACAAAGCTGCTGCGAGAGAAAAGTGAGCTGTCGGTACTGCTGGCATATTTCACCGATAGGGTTGCGCAAAAGTCGGTGACACTGGCTCAGGTTTTATGGATGGGCAGCGACGCGATTCGGAAGTTTTTTGTGATCGCCGATGCCGAGCTGACAATTGAGACCCACTTTTCTCAGGTGACAAGCATTTCGGAACTGAAGAAGCAGCTACAGGCCAGTGAGATTGAGACGTTCGATCAGTTCTCTCAGTACAGTTTGGCTTTTCGGAAGCGATTGGGATTGCAGTCCGAAAAGGCGCTGGACTTGTTCAATCAGACGGTGAGCATCAAGGAGATCGGCGGGCTGAATGAGTTTGTGCGCAATCATATGCTGGAGAAGGCAGACGTGCAGACCAGAATTCAGGAGCTGCTGGAGAGCTATGAGAACCTGACGATTTCTCATACGGCGATTCAGAAGGCGCGGCAGCAGCTAGAGGCGTTGGAACCACTGACGAAAGCGGCGAAGCGCTACACCAAGCTAGCGGCAGAAGTCGCTGAGCGATCGCACCTCCTCCCCACTGTCCCCATATATTTCGCCGGTAAAAAGCGCGATCTGCTGCAAGCTAACCTCAAGCTGATTGAGGAAAACCTGTTGCAAGCCCAGCACCGACAGGCGGCGGGCGATCGCCTCTTGATCACCCTGCGCGACCAGGCCAAAGACCTCGAATTTGCGATCAAGCAAGACAGTGAGGGCCAGCGACTACAGGAACTCAGTGCAGAGATTGAGCGATCGCAAAAAGTAATTGCGGCAAAAAGGCAGCAGGCCGAAGCGTACAACCGCTTAGCGGCTAAGCTATCGCTCAGTGAGTATCACGATCAGAGCAGCTTTTACACCGCTCGAACCCAAGGAGAGGGGCTACAGGCGGAAATTGCAAAAGCGCTACAGGCGTTAGAAGAGAAAAGAGACCAGCAAAAAGTGCGTCAGTCTGAGCTGCAAAAGCAGCAGAGCGAGCTGAATACAGAGCTGACCTCATTGCGCAGCCGCAAGAGCCAGATTCCGATGCAAAATTTGGAGATTCGCGATCGCCTCGCCCAGGCGCTCAAGCTAGACAGCGACGAGCTGCCCTTTGTCGGCGAACTGCTTCAGGTACGCTCAGAAGAACGCGCTTGGGAAGGGGCGATTGAGCGGCTATTACGAGGATTCGGCCTGTGCATTTTGGTGCCTCAGGCGCACTACTCAGCGGTCAATGCCTATGTGAACAAAACGCACCTGAAGGGGCGAGCGGTTTACT
>JBBSNR010000139.1:0-7425 GCA_038260635.1 Phormidesmidales cyanobacterium | reverse complement strand
TGAAGCGCTCGCTGACCTGCCCACTAAAGATGAGCTGTACGCCAAAATTGCGATCGCCATCAACGCTGTGGCAACCAAAGTGGCTGTGGGCATCAAAGAAGTCCCGGCTTCAATTGGTCGCGGCATCAAAGCCTACGCCGAGAAAGGCGAAGAATAGGCTGCCAAGTCTCAACTATTCACTCTCAATTTCTAACCAACTCAAGGAGAACTAAACATGACTGCTGCAACTGACGAAATTCTAGAGAAGCTAAAAACCCTCTCTCTGCTAGAAGCTTCCGAGCTAGTCTCTCAAATTGAAGAAGCCTTTGGCGTGAGCGCGGCTGCGCCCGTCGGCGGAATGATGATGGCTGCTGGTGGCGGCGGCGACGCTGAAGAAGTCGAAGAAAAGACCGAATTCGACGTGGTGCTAGACGAAGTGCCTGGCGACAAAAAGATCGCCATCTTGAAAGTCGTTCGTACTCTCACCGGTCTGGGCTTGAAAGAAGCCAAAGGCATGGTAGAGTCTGCGCCAATCACCGTTAAAGAAGGCATTCCTAAGGACGCCGCTGAAGAAGCGAAGAAGTCGATGGAAGACGCAGGCGCTAAGGTGACTATTAAGTAGCCAATGGCTCGTTAAAAGCGAGAGTTTAGAAAGCAGAAGGCAAGAGCTGGGCTACAGCTAATTGCTGTCTTGTGGAAGGGAGTTAGATTCACTAGCTCCCTTTTTGTTCGCCTTTTTGTATCTCTTCAACAAACTGAGTAAAGGCTTCAAACGACTGAAATTCGGGCTTGATATTGGGCCATTCTCGGGTGATCAGCGGGCAGCTCAGCGGGCGCCTTAGATCATCACGCCAGACCTGCCAAATAGAATCGTCTAAATATTTTTGGTACGAGAGATAGTGAACGTCGCAGATGACAAACAGGTATCTGCGCACAGCCTGGGTCAGCGCTGGGCTGCGAGACGGCAGCTTGCCGCTGTCTAAACGATGATAAAAAGCATCTTCGGGGAAGCTGTCCGTGGCGGCCTGATGCCGCTGAGAATAGGTGGTGAAGGTGTCTATATTCCACTGTCTGTGGCTGAGCTTGGTATTAGAGCGAATGGAGACCGCCGCAAAAATAACAGAGATAACGGCGGCTATTTGCGAGATCTGAGCCGTTGTTTCGAGCCAGTCTATAGGGTGATAAATCCTTGTAGCTAGCTGAAGTCTACAGGCCGGGAATACTCCAGTAAACACCAGCAGGTGCTTCCATGTCCGAGCTGACGACTTCGCCCCCCCAGGTCGATTGCCAGATCTGTGTCCAACCGGCCATTAGCGTTCTGGTGGTAGACGATCAGCCGATCGCCGCTAAATCAATTCGTCAGCTGCTGGCTTCAGCGCCTGAGATGGTAATACACTACTGCCAGGACCCTACCCTGGCGCTCGCTACAGCTGTGGACGTAGCGCCCAGCGTGATTTTGCAAGATTTGGTCATGCCCGATGTAGACGGGCTGATACTGGTCAAGTTTTTTCGGGCTCATCCGACCACGAGAAACACGCCCATCATTATGCTTTCCTCAAAAGGCGACCCCGAAGTTAAAGCCGCCGCTTTTTCTATGGGGGCCAATGATTATTTGGTCAAGCTGCCCGACCCAATTGAGCTGATTGCTCGTTTGCGATACCATGCAGCGGCCTATCAAAATCTGCTAAGGCGCTATGAAGCCGAGCAAACGCTGGCCTACAGCAGAAGACTAGAGAAACAGGTAGAGGGGCGCACTGCTGAACTAAAGCAAGCCCTAGATACGCTCAAACAGGCCCAGGCTAAGCTGATCCATACCGAAAAAATGAGCAGTATGGGGCAGCTAGTGGCCGGTATCGCTCATGAGGTCAATAATCCGATAAATTTTATCTACGGCAATCTCAACTATATCAATGGCTATGTAGAAGACTTGCTGGCGCTGATTCGAGCTTATCAGCAGCAGTATCCCTCGCCGCCGCCGCCAGTTAGTGAAAAGTTAGAAGAACTCGATCTCGAATTTACTTCGCCTGACCTGTTGCAGAGCTTTAACTCTTTGCGCACTGGTGCCAAACGCATTCGCGACTTAGTGCTCAATCTACGCAACTTCTCTCGTTTTGACGAGGCGGCCATCAAGACTGTAAACCTGCATGAAGGGATTGACAGTACCCTGGCTATGCTAGCGCCCGATCTAGAAGGCATTGTCGTTGAAAAAGAGTATGGCGATCTGCCCCTGGTGGAGTGCTATGCCAGTCAGCTGAACCAAGTTTTTATGCACCTGATTCGCAACGCGCTAGATGTGCTCAATTCGCCTGCGGATCGCACCACAGACAAGTCTCCTCTACTGCATATTTCTACGGCGATCGCCCCCAAAAATCGGGTCGCCGTGTGGATCGCAGACAACGGCCCCGGCATTCTGCCAGAGATTCAAGAGCGTATTTTTGACCCCTTTTTTACGACTAAAGCGGTGGGCAAAGGCACTGGGCTGGGCCTGTCCATTAGCTATCAGATTGTCACCGGGCAGCATGAGGGCAAGCTAAAGTGCTACTCGGTGCCAGGGCAGGGTGCTAAATTCTTGATTGAACTACCGATCCATCTGGCTAGCGCTAAAAGCGGGGCTGAGCCGCCACAGCTTGAACCTGTTCAGGTGCTACAGAGCCAGTCGAGCAGCGCGGGTGACCTGGCTTAGCTCATTCAGCTCAGGCCAGGGCTGAGTGGCCTGGTCACAACGCAGCCACAGCAGATACTCGATGTTACCCGCCGGGCCGACTAGCGCCGACCAGGTTAGCCCCCGGTAGTGCCAGCCCAGATTTGCTGCGGCCTGGGTGACCTGATAGATCGCCCCGGCCTGATCTTGGGCATCGCGGACGACGCCTTTTTTGCCAATTTTCTCTCGGCCCACTTCAAACTGGGGTTTGACTAAGAGAATAGCTTCGCGGGGCGGGGCTAACAATGCCCAAAAAGCGGGCAGCACCTTAGCCAAAGAGATAAACGATACATCCATCACGCCCAGAGTCGCGAGGTCTTTACCCTGGTAAAGCTCTGCTGGGGTGAGATGGCGGATATTGGTGCGTTCTTTGAGCACAACACGCGGATCTTGCCGAATTTTCCAGGCCACCTGTCCGTAGCCTACGTCCACGCCGTAAACCAGTTGGGCATTGGCCTGTAGCAAGCAGTCGGTAAAGCCACCGGTAGAAATGCCGCCGTCTAAGCAGATTTTACCGCTGGGCTGAAAGTCAAACGTTGCTAGGGCTTTAGCTAACTTTTCACCGCCTCTGGAGACAAACGGCGGCTTTTTCTTTAGCTCAATCACAGCGTCTAGCGCAATCAGCGTGCCGGGTTTGTCGATGATCTGCTGGGCAATTTTTACTTCTCCTGCCCTGATCAGCCGCTGAGCCTGCTGCCGGGAAGGGCACAGTCCTTGTTCTACCAAAAGAGTATCGAGTCGTTGCTTGGCCAAGAAAAGGCACAGATGAAAGAGATAGTTCCAATTGTATCAAACTGGCTATGAGGCTTTGGCAGGCAGTAGATAAATCAGGCCTGAAACCCAGGTGAGGGCGACTGCGACCCAGAAGAGGATAATGCCTGCTGTCTGCCAAATGCCTGAGAGTGGGGCGAGTAGGAGAGAAATGGCCACAATCTGCACTACCGTTTTTGCTTTGCCCCAGATGCCTGCGCCGGGCACCTGACCCTGCTGAAAGGTCGGATTTACTCTCCAGCCAGAGATGGTCAGCTCCCGCGCCAAAATCAAAAAGACTCCCCAGGCCGGTACTTCGCCCAATCCTACTAGCGCCATTAAAGGGGCCAGCACCAGCAGCTTATCGACCAGCGGATCTAAAAATTTGCCCAGGTCGGTGACCTGATTGAGACGGCGGGCCAGGTAGCCATCGAGCCAGTCTGTGCCAGCGAAGATGACAAAAGCAACCACGCTGATCCAGCGGCGCAGATCACTCGGATCGAGCAGCGCTATGAGGACGATGGGCACTCCCAGCAGGCGGGAGATAGTAATCCAGGTCGGTAGATTTATCGCCATGCCTTTTCTTATAAATGACGGCTGTCTGATGGGCCTTGAGGTTGGCCATAGGTCAGTTCTCCAGAGACGTAGCTGTGGGGCTCTACGTGAATGGTGGCTCGGGTGGGGCCAAACTCTGCTTCGAGCTGCTGTTCTACTTGTTCGGTAATGTGGTGAGCGCTCAACACGTCTTTGGGTTCTACAATCAGGTGCATATCAATGAAGACCTGACGGCCCAGTAAGCCGCGTGAGGCAATGCTGTGGCAGTTGAGTACGCCGGGTACCTGCATGACGGCGGCGTGGATGGCTTCGGGGGCGATCGCCATTTCATCTACCAGCCAGGGCAAGTTAGCCGACAGCACCACCCAGCCGCTGCGAATCACCAGGATGGCTACCGGGAAAGCCAGCACCACATCCAGCCACTGCACTCCCACCCAAACGCCAATCAGCCCGCCGATCACAGCAATGGTGATCCAAATATCGCTCATGGTGTGCTGCGCATCGGCAATTAAAATATTGCTGCCTAAGCGCTTGCCCACCCGCCGCTCATAAAAAGCGACAAAGATATTGATGCCCAGCACCGCCAGTAAAAACCACAGCGACATCGCCCCCATCGTCACAGGCTGACCGCCAAAAATCAGCCGCTCCCCGGCCCCCTTTAAAATCTCAAAACAGGCAATGCCCAAAAACGCGGCGATGCCCAATGCGCCCACCGCCTCAAATTTTTGATGGCCGTAAGGGTGATCGCGGTCAGGCTCGGGCGAGGCCAGCTGATTGGTCACCAGCCCTAATACATTGTTAGCGCTGTCTGTGATGCTGTGCAGCGCGTCGGCTAACAGGCTTAATGACCCCGTCCACCAGCCCACGATGCCCTTGAGGACCACCACGGCCAGATTGAGCACGAGGGTAATCAGCAAAACTCGGCGGACTTCGGCGCGATATGTGTAAAAGCCCTGGTGCCCGTGCTCGCGAGCAGGCTGATGATCATGGCGAGCGGGCGACTCGCCGTTGGTATGCCGGTGCGCATCAGTTTTAGACATGGCTCTCCTGCAATCCCCTGCTGTATCTGCTAGCCTACCTGTTCTTAAGGCCTGTTCTTAAGGATATAGTTCTATCTCAATAAAAAACCAGCTGAATGCTCGGCTGGTTGGAATCCTGGTGAATTTTAGGTCGCGCGGCTCCTGTTATTGCTTGCGTGGCCAAGTGCGGCCATTAGCTGGCTATACTTTGCGCATTGGCTGCGGCGATCGCCTCATTGACCCGCAGAAAAATCTCTCGGCAGTGGTTTTGCGTGCGCAGCGGCAGCTCTTCGTTTTTGACCACCAGGTCTATTTTTGCGCCACTGCTGTCAGCTTTGGACGCGCTGATCAACAGCTCTACAGTCGCCAGCTGAGAAAACGAGACCTGCCCTGGTTTTTCTTTGGCGACGATGCAGATCGGATCTTGATATATTAAATAGAGATCACAGGCTTCTAACGCACCAATGAGCGCCCGGTTGATATTTTCCTGGGAAAAGCCAGTCCTAAAAAAATTGGTATAGCGAGCCATAGAAAGTTACAGGATGACTGAACAGCACAGATTGCGACTCCGAGCCTGTTATCTTAACGAGGATCACTGACAGGATACCGCTGTTTTACTGATTATGGAATAGGGCTGCCTCCGTACCGGTATAAATTGTACTGAAGGTGACTGGTAAAATCTTATAGCTAGGCCGATATGCGAGGAAAATTAATTGTTTTTGAGGGGGGAGAGGGCAGCGGTAAGACTACTCAGATCAAGCATCTATACGATTGGTTGGCTCGCAGTCAGGCGCTGAGCGCTTTGCAGGGTAAAAACGCCGTTGCCGGTGTAAAAATCACCCGAGAGCCGGGCGGGACGGCACTCGGGCAGCAGATCCGCCAGCTATTGCTGAGCGAGCGATCACCGCTGGAGGTGCCGATTGTCAGCCGGGCAGAGCTTTTGCTCTATGCGGCGGATCGGGCTCAGCACGTAGAGGAAACCCTGATGCCGTGGCTGGAGCAGGGCTATTGGGTGCTGTGCGATCGCTACACCGATTCGACGGTATCCTACCAGGGCTATGGCCGTCAGCTTGACCTGGCGCTGATTGACCGGTTGAACCAGATTGCCACTGGCGGGCTGAAGAGCGACCTGACGCTGTGGCTGCGGGTTTTGCCTGATGTAGGGCTAGCTAGAATGCAGCAGCGGGGGCAGGCGGATCGGATTGAGCAGGCGAGTGCGGCGTTTCATCGGCGGGTGGGTGAGGGGTTTGCGGCGCTGGCGGCAGAGCGTGAGGGAAAAGAGGGAAAGGGAGAAGGAGGAAGGGGTTTTTTGAGCAGTGGGCCAATGGTCGAGATTGAGGGCGATCGCCCCGTCGAAGCGGTGGCCGCTCAGATTCAGCAGGTTTTTCAGCAGCGGTTAGCGCAGTGGTATCCTCACCTTTCTCTCAATTGATCGGTCAGACTCAGGCGGTGGCGCTTTTGCAGCGGGCGGTGAGTTTGCAGCGAGTAGCACCCGGCTATCTGTTCGCGGGGCCAAATGGCACCGGGAAATCGATAGCGGCGGCGGGTTTTGCTGGGCTGCTGCTGGGCGGTCAGGGGGCGAGTGCGCCGGAGCCGCCGGAGCCGTCGGAGCCGACAGAGGCTGAGTTGGCTGGGCTGGCGCGGCGGATTGGCGATCGCAACCATCCCGATCTGCTGTGGGTAGAGCCAACTTATTTGCACCAGGGCCAGCTGCTGACGGCCTCTCAGGCTGCCGAATCTGGGCTGAAGCGTAAAAGTCCGCCGCGCATTCGTCTGCCCCAAATTCGCGAGATTGCGCGGTTTCTCAGTCGTCCGGCGCTGGAGTCGCCGCGATCTGTGGTGGTGATTGAGCAGGCTGAGCGGATGGCTGAATCCCCCGCCAATGCCTTGCTCAAAACGCTGGAAGAGCCGGGCCAGGCGACCGTTATTTTGCTTGCGCCTGATCAGCAGACGCTGCTGCCCACGCTAATTTCTCGCTGCCAGGTCATTCCTTTTCGACGGCTCAACGGCGAGCAAATGGCGCAGGTGCTCACCCAAACCGGTCACAGCGAAATTTTAGGCTCAGCTGAGGTGATGGCGACGGCCCAAGGTTCCCCTGGCCAGGCGATTGATAGCTGGCGGCAGTTGCAGGCCCTGCCGCCTGAACTGCTCACCCAGCTTGCAGTGCCTCCACTCGCGCTGCGGGCTGCGCTCACCACGGCCCGCGAGATCAATCAGGCGCTCGATACTGAAGCGCAGCTCTGGCTGATTGACTATTTACAGCACCGCTACTGGCAGCAGGGTCTGAGCGCCGCTCAGCTGAGCACTTTAGAAAAGGCCCGAAGCTGTCTGCTGAGCTATGTTCAGCCTCGCTTAGTCTGGGAGGTGACGCTCTCCCGGCTGGTTGCCTCTGCTGGCGATCGCTCATTGCCCACCGCCCGA
>JBBSNR010000138.1:0-7435 GCA_038260635.1 Phormidesmidales cyanobacterium | reverse complement strand
TTTGGCCGGGTGCCGACGCCCAACATGTGGCTGAAGCTAGAGCAGCTCGAAGCGTTTGAATAGCGCCACTGTGCTTAAATTTGCGCCTAGACCTGGCTGAGCGCCTCTGCCATCAAAATTTCGTGGGTGCTCCGTACAGACTCGTCTTTCTGCGGACGGCGCTGCTCATAGGTGCCGTCAGGCTTCATTTCCCATGCCTGACGGTTGTCGTTCAGGCAGATTTGCAGCAGCTCGGATAGCTCCGTTTGCAGAGACTCGTCTTCAATGGGGACTACTGCTTCTACCCGGCGGTCTAAGTTGCGGGGCATCCAATCGGCAGAGCCAATGTAGTAGCGCTGGTCGCCGCCATTGTAGAAGTAGAAAATCCGAGAGTGCTCCAGGAAACGGCCAATCACGCTAATGACCCGGATGTTTTCGCTTAGCCCTGGCACGCCAGGACGCAGACAGCAGATACCGCGAATAATTAGGTCAATTTCGACGCCAGCTTGAGAGGCCCGGTAGAGTTCGGTGATGATGTCGGAGTCAACTAGGGCGTTCATTTTGACAATGATGTAGCCTTTGTTGCCGCTCTGAGCCTGACGGATCTCCTCGCGGATGAATTCGACCATCTGGTCGCGCAGACTAACGGGCGCAATCAGCAGCTTCTTGTAAGACTGCTGCCGGGAGTAGCCGGTCAGATAGTTGAACAGATCGGTAAGGTCTGTGCCTAGCTCTGGGCGGCAGCTTAACAAGCCTAGATCGGTGTAGAGTCGGGCGGTTTTGGGATTGTAGTTGCCGGTGCCGATGTGCACATATCGGCGGATCATGTCTTTTTCTCGGCGAACAATCAGGGCAACTTTAGTATGGGTTTTGAGGCCCATGAGTCCATACACGACATGTACGCCTGAGCGTTCTAAGGTGCGTGCCCAGTTGATGTTGTTCTCTTCGTCAAAGCGAGCTTTGAGTTCGACTAGGGCCACTACCTGCTTGCCATTTTCTGCGGCGTTAATCAAAGCATTGACAATAGGAGAATCGCCGGAAGTGCGGTACAGCGTCATTTTTATAGCCAATACAGCGGGGTCGCTGGCGGCTTGGGTAATGAAGCTTTGAACGGTGCCTGAAAAAGCCTGATAGGGATGGTGGACTAAGCGATCGCGCCGCCGAATCATAGAGAAGACAGATTCTCCCTCGGCGTGCTGAGTTGCTTTCCAGGAGGCAGGCGTAACCGGTGTCCAATCAGGATATTTGAGTTCGGCCAGCGGTATAGCCATCAAATTCATCAGGTCGGTCAGGCCCAGCGGCCCTTCAATTTCGTAAACGTCTTCCTCCTGAATCTTCAGCTCGTTCATCAGCGTGGCGCGCATGGCTGGTCTCATACCCACCTCCAGCTCCATGCGCACGACCGATCCGCCTAGTCTGCGCTTGCGCAGTTCCTGTTCGATGGCCAGCATCAAGTCGTCAGCCTCGTCTTCTTCTACCGATAGGTCGGCGTTGCGGGTAATGCGAAAGGCGTAGCAGTCTTTCACGCTCATGCCTGGGAAGAGAGCGGCGATGTTGTTAGAAATCACCTGCTCCATAGGCACACCCGCCCAATGGCAGGATTTACCTGATTTTGGCTGTAGATGATCTGGTAGCTGGACAAACCTGGGCAGAACCTTAGGCACTTTGACCCGAGCGAAGTGGGGCTCGGTCGATGCTTGTTCGTAAATTTCGACGGCAAGATTGAGACTGAGGTTGGAAATATAGGGAAAGGGGTGTCCAGAATCAACCGCTAGCGGCGTCAGCACCGGAAAAACCTGCTCGGTAAAATACTGGTCGAGGTGGTCGCTTTGATCCTGATTGAGATCGGCATAGTCAAGCAGGTATATGCCATCTGCGAGCATTTTAGGCCGCAGCTCAGTTTGAAAAAAGTGATGCATCTGAATAACCATGGGCCGCAGCCTTTCGCTGATATCGCTGAGGCGCTCGGCGGGGGTGCGGCCATCGGGGGTGCGCTTGTTTACGTCAGCGTCAATTTGCTGCTTGGTAGCGGCCACTCGCACCATGAAGTATTCGTCCAGGTTGGAGCAAAAAATGGCCAAAAACTTGAGCCGCTCTAGCAGCGGCGTACGCTCGTCGAGGGCTTCGTGGAGGACGCGCCGATTGAACTCTAGCCAGCTGAGCTCGCGGCTGAGATACCACTGGCTGTCGCTGAGCTGAATATCGGCGGGCTGGGCAACTTTTTGCGGTTTAGTACTGGTTTTGGAGTCGTTTTTAGTGCTGCCTTTGACATTATCTTTAGCGCTGGTATTACCTTTAGCGCTGGCATTGTCTTTAGCGCCGGCCTTAACGTCGGCCTGGGTGTCTTTTTGGGTGCCGGAGCTGGAGCTGGCATTGGAGACAGCGCTGGCACTGGTGTCTTTCGATGGTTTATCGTTTTTGCGACTAGCGGCGGCTTTGCTCATATTCTTTCCTCAACCCTTTAAAAAACGTCTTCTTCTTGGCCGACCCACCACTGGCCTAATTGCATTAACGCTGTGTGAAGTTCGGCGATCTGCTGGTTAAATTCTTCGGCAGTGAGCTCATGGCGACGTTCTTTGAGCTTTGCTAGGCGCAGCTGGATCAGCAGCCAGGGCTTACCCATGCCATCGGTAGCTTCTATGTACTTGGCAAGATCAGCGCTTTTCATGCAGGTCTACTCTTGTTTCCGTGCTTAATTGTAGAGGAGTCTTTGGAAGTACGTCTGAATCCTTTAACACTTGGCCGGTGACCAGCGCTACAGAGCAAAGCCCGCAGCCAGGGATAGTAAATCCATTAGCTGCGGGCTTTTGGGCTATGGTCTAGCCTTAATTGGCCCCTCGGGGAGCCGACTACTTCTTGAGATGACCGAGCCAGCTTCTTAGCTCTTCATTCGCCACATCACGACCACCCAGGCCGAAGGCAATGGCGATCGCTACTGCAACCGCGCCCAGCAGTAAACCAAAAGCCAGGTTCACAATATTGGGAGCCACGCCCATCTGACCGAGCGCCATCGCTCCGACAAACGCTAGGATCGCAATCCGAGCGGCCTGAGCCAGCGTATTGGAAGACGTGTTGCTGCTGCTCTTGATCAAGCGGAAGGCGAGATTGGCCACGTACAGACCAATGGCAAAAATCACAACGCCAACCAGCACCTGACCGGCAATTTCCATGATTGCGCGAACAATCAGCGTCAGCTGATCGAGCTGAAGAATCTCTGTCGCCGTGACCGCGCCGAAGAGGACGACAGCCACTAGTACAATCAATCCCACCACTTCGGAGGGGGTTTTACCCTGCCTCACTATTTCAGACGGTGAATCCATCCCAGCAGGGGGCTGAATCGTAGTTGAACCGGGCTGTACGGCAGTGCTGCCATAGTCCGAAGGCTGGTAAGCCGCTGGTGCAGTCGATGATCTGGTCGGGGAAGAGATATCGGGCAGCCCTAAGATATCGAGAATGCTGTCAAACCCAGCGCTCGCTAGCAGACTCGTGACCAGTTCGCCCAGGAAGCGACCGATGAAGTAAAACACCGTCAGAACCACACCGGCTGCTAGCAACAGCGGAATGAAGTTCAAGATCTGGTTGAGCATACTGATCGCCGGATCGGAAATTGCGTCAATATTGAGCGCATTGAGGGCGGCGATCGCTGCCGGAATCAGGATCAGCACGTAGACAACCGTGCCTGCCAGACTAGAAAGCGACAGACCAGTGCCTGGTGTAGTGCTTTGCGAAAGCCCTAGACGCCGACCCAGGTTGTCAATCCCGGTGGCTGAGAGCAGATTCGTCACAATGCCTCGGACGATTTTGGCCAACAGCCAGCCCGCACCAAAGATCAAGAGCGCTTTGAGAATCTGTGGAATGGCCGCGAAGAACTGATCAATCAGGTTTTGAACAGGGCCGAGCAGACCGTTCAGCTCTAGCGCGTTGAGAATCAACGGCAAGAACAGCAGAAACACTAACCAGTAGAGGGCATTGCCCAGGGTCTCGTGAATCCGCACAGAACTTTGTCGGGGGTCAACGCCGGTATTTTCGGCCAGGCGGTCATCCAGATTAAACCGGGCCAGACCGTTGTTGACCAAACTTCTAACAACGGTGGCAACCCCCCAGGCGACGGCTAGCAAAATGCCCGCACTGAAGATTCGAGGCAGGTATTCTAAAACGGTGCTGACTAAATTGTTGAGCGGCTCAGATACCGCTGTCAGCTCTAGCGTTTCTAGAAAACCGATGACAACGATTAGCGCAATGATCCAAAAGACGATGTCGCTGATCCACTTGGCGGCTGGCACCTCGTGGGCCGGACGGCCCGTCACTGAGGCAGCTAAGCGATCATCAATGCTGGTTTTGTGAAGTAAGCCTCTGACTGCCCAAGCAATAATGTAGGCAACGATGAGACCGATAACCAAGAGCAAAATTGCCCCTAGCAACCTGGGCAAAAACTCACCGACGCCAAGGCCCAAACCCGCCAAGATCGCGTCGAAACTAAAGTTATTCTGGGTACTAGCTTGAGCGAGGGTCGGCGGCAAACCGGGCCTGAATAAGCTAATACCCGTTTCTAGGGAAGGTATTAGATGGGTCATATTTTGAAGTGTGTAAAGTTTCTAAGGGTAGCTAGCATCAAAAATCAGTAAGCTTTACCGAGATTTAGACATAAGAGTACAGCTTTAGTGCTAATCAGAGAAAAAAACCGCTGGGATTGACGAGGTTTTTTTACAAACCTAACGCTGTTTCTCTATAACAACGGGCAGTTGGTGAGAGGCAGTTGACCTGGATCATTCAGGCGATCACAGCTGAAATAGCGTTGTTTGATACCCTCGCGATTACGTCCTTACAATACGGCATCACAGGCCGGGAACAAGTAAGCCTAAAGTAGGAATAATTTTGACTGAGGGGTTGCTGTCACTCGCTATCTATTAAAAAAGCTGCTGGGTATAAGCGATACGCACTTTGCCAGCAGCTCTATGGTGTCTGTATACAGGGGCGTCCGTACGGAGGCGTCTATACAGTTTGCTATGAGTTAAGAGTTAGCTAGACCTCGGCGTCTGTTTCAGCATCTGCCTCAGTGCCCGTATCATCTGAGTTTTCCACCAGGGTGGTGATCACTTCGGCTTCGGCAACGGTGTCAGCGATCGCCTCAGCAACGTCTTCACCAGGCAGGTCGGCTGCTTCTTCTTCTAGATGCGGGACCAGGGCGACAGCGGCGATCGCATCGTCATCATCTAGTCGCTGCAACTGCACGCCAGTCGCCATGCGCGACTGAATAGAAATCGCGTCAATCGACTGCCGCATAATGATGCCGCGATTGCTGACAATCATCAGCTCGTCTTCAATTTCAGCAATCCGCAGCGCCACCAGCTCATCGGCTTTTTTACGGAACTTCATCGCGACCAGGCCCATGCCCGCCCGATTTTGCAGCCGGAAATTAGCCACTGGCACGCGCTTACCCAGTCCGCCCGCCGAAACCACCAGCACCCACGGCCCCTGATCTCCGGTCGCCCGATCTTCAGCAAACAGATCTTCAGCAGACAGATCCTCAGTAGACGCCTCGCCTTCTCCAATGGCAGTGGCTTCTTCTACAGCAGCCACAATCTGTGAGGGTAGAATGTCCATGCTGATCAGGCGATCGCCCTCCCTGAGCGACATTGCCCGCACGCCCTTGGTCGGTCTGCCAAGTGGTCGCAGCTGATTGTGATCGGTCTTAAAGTGAATTGTCATGCCCCGCTGGGAGCCGATTAGAATACTGTCTTCGGCGCGGGCCAGGCGTACCCACCGCAGCTCGTCGCCGACTTCTAAGGAAATCGCAATCAGGCCGTTGGTGCGAATGCGACTAAAGGCCGAGAGCGCCGTCTTCTTAACAAAGCCGCCCTGAGTGAGCATCACCAGGTATTCGTCTTCGCTGAATTCACTCACGCCAATCACCGAGGTGACCTTTTCCTCTTTGGGAATCGGCAGCATTTGCACTAGCGGATAGCCCTTAGCAGTGCGCGAACTTTCGGGAATTTGGTAGGCCCGCAGGGAGTAAGCGACGCCCCGGTCAGTAAAGAAAAGAACGTGGTCATGAGTGCAGCAGGTAATGAAGTGCTCAATGCCATCGTCATCTTTCATCCGGGTGCCGGATTTGCCCCGAGTTGCCCGGTTTTGCGCTTCAAAGGTATCGACCAGCATTCGCTTGATGTAGCCTTGCTCGGTCACCAAGATGGCCACCTGTTCATTGGCGATTAGCGAAATGTCTGACAGGTCATTTTCGTCAGGCTCAAGCACGGTGCGGCGCTGATTGGCAAAGGTATCGCGAATTTGAGTAATTTCTTCTTTGATGATGGTGAGGATGCGATCGCGATTGGCCAGAATATCTTCCAGGTCAGTGATCTTGAGCATAAGGTCTTCATGCTCCTGCTGAATTTTCTCCGCTTCTAAGGCCGTCAGGCGGCGCAGCTGCATCTGCAAAATGGCGTCGGCTTGGGTCTCAGAAAGCCCGTAAGACTCGACCAGCTCGGCCTTGGCACTCGCGGCATCGGCGGAACCGCGAATCAGCGCAATCACCGCATCCAGGTTATCTAAAGCGATCAGGTAGCCCTGCAAGAGGTGGTCACGCTCCTGGGCTTTGCGTAGCTGATAGCGGGTCCGGCGGGTAATGGTTTCGATGCGGAAGTCAATAAAGACTTGTAAAAATTCCCGCAGCGTCAGTAGCTGAGGCTCTCCATTCACCAGAGCCAGCATGTTGACGCCAAAATTGTTTTGCAGAGGCGTCTGCTTATAGAGGTTGTTGAGCACAACGCGGGGGTAGGCATCACGCTTCAGCTCAATGACGATCCGCATCCCGTCTCGGTCGCTCTCATCGCGCAGGTCTGAAATGCCCTCTAAGCGGCGCTCATTCACCATGTCAGCGATTCTTTCGATCATCGCGGCCTTATTGGTCTGGTAAGGCAGCTCGGTGATGATGATGGTCTCTCGGTCGGGGCGTCCCCGGCTCGCTTGGGTTTCAATTGAGGCCACACCGCGCATGGTGATCGAGCCTCGACCGGTGGTATAGGCGTCGCGAATGCCCTGAGAGCCGATAATCTGAGCGCCCGTGGGAAAATCTGGCCCAGGCACGTAGGCCATTAGCTCTACGCTGGTGAGGTCAGGGTTATCTATTAGGGCGATCGCCCCATCGATCACTTCGCCCAAATTGTGAGGTGGAATATTGGTTGCCATGCCCACCGCAATCCCAGAAGAGCCGTTGATCAACAGCTGAGGAATGCGCGCTGGCAGCACTACTGGCTCCTGCTGAGAGCCATCAAAGTTATCGGCAAAATCGACCGTTTCAGCTTCGATATCTTGCAGTAAGGACACCCCGGTTAGCGCCTGCAATCGCGACTCGGTATAGCGCATTGCCGCTGGCGGGTCGTTGTCAATCGAGCCGAAGTTGCCGTGACCGTTGATCAGCGGGTGGCGCATCGAAAAATCTTGCGCCATCCGCACC
>JBBSNR010000137.1:0-7451 GCA_038260635.1 Phormidesmidales cyanobacterium | reverse complement strand
TGCTGCGCTCTCCATTTTGATTGAAAAACAGCCGCTGGCCCCAGGTTCGGCCCGAGTCGAAGCCGTCGCGCTGATTGTCGATGACGGTGACGCTGGTGCCTTCGCGGGTGGCTAGCAGCGTGAGCACCGCCGGGTCGCCGGGGTAAGACTGATAGTTGAATAAAACGGGGTTGAAGGTGGCTTCGCCGCCCTCGGGGATTGGCAAAAAGGCGGCTTGAGCGCTGACTAAAACGTGGGAGTCGCGTTCGGCCAGGAGCGACTGGTTGCGGCCTGTCCTAGAATTGAGCCAGGAGTCTGGGTGGGTGAGGTGCGATCGCAAATCCTCTAAAACTTCAGCCAGCAGTACCGGCTCTACCGTGTCTCCTTTTTCGTTGCCGGTTAAGACAGAGAATCTTTGCAAGGGCACATCAGCTGTCACGTCCGAGAAGTTGGGATAGCGAATCACCGGCATCAGGTGCAGCTGAGCCTCGCCCGAGCGGGGATCTTTTTGCTCAACTTGAATGGTCATGTCGCTGATGTTGGGCCCGACCGCAGAGTTGTCGTAGCGGCCTGTGTCTTCCCAGGTGACATCGAGAATTTGCAGACCGTGTTCGGCGGCTAGCGCTCTGGCCTCAGGGTCGCGAATCATCGCTTTGGTGCGGTCGATCACCTGGCCATACTGCCTGAATTCTGAAAGGTCGGTTGCCAGGGGAGCAGCCTCTGTAGAAGATTCGGTCGCTTCGGTTTCAGCGCCGGTTTCAGCACCGGGTTGGGCAGGCGCGATGCCCCACGACTGGGCGATCGCCATCTGATTAAACCCGGCTGCCCCGCCTAATAGCACTGGCAATATGACCAGCTTGCCCAATACGTCTCGTTTGGCTAACTGCTGCCAACTTTGCTTAGATACCTGAGCTTGCCTTTGGTGCGATCGCTTGGTCTGATTCACGGCTAATCCTCACTGCCCAATTTCAACTCATACAGCATAGGGACTGCACTGGCTAAACTCTGTCTGGTTTCACTTTCAGCAACGCCGCGTCTAAAAACCTAAATAGCTCAACCTAAATAGCTCAACCTGATGACATACACTTTGCCGCCCCGCAATAAAGCCTTTAGCAGGATAGTGGCACGGACGGGAATACGCTACGATCATTAAAAACTGAAGGAGTATCTCGAAGGAGAACGTACATATGGTAGATAAGATTGTCAAGACAGACGCAGAGTGGAAAGAGGAGCTGACCCCTGAACAGTACCAGGTTGCCCGTAAAGCGGGGACCGAACGCGCGTTCACAAGTCCGCTGAACGACAACAAAACTGAGGGCATCTACCGCTGCGTCTGCTGCGGCTCAGAGGTGTTTAACTCTACGACTAAGTTTGACTCAGGCACTGGCTGGCCCAGCTTTTATGCGCCGAGCAAGCCCGAAAATGTGGCCAACAAAAAAGACTTTAGCCACTTCATGATTCGCACAGAGACGACCTGCGCGGTGTGTGACGCTCACTTAGGCCATGTCTTTGGCGATGGCCCTCAGCCCAGCGGTAAGCGCTACTGTATGAATGGCGTGGCCCTGACCTTTGAGGCGGCTGATGTGAATGGGGATGGCCAAATTAGCGACAATGCCCCTGCCGAAGCAATCAGTTAACTGATGTGGCTGCATACCACCGTTCGGGGGCCTGCTAAAGGCGGGTTCCCGATTTTGTGCCTGCACGGCCATCCGGGCAGCGGCGAGGCGATGGACGTGTTCACAGCGCCGCTGTCTGTGAAGTTTGCAACCTATGCTCCCGACCTGCGGGGCTATGGCCGCAGCCGTACCGCTGATGCTTTTGAGATGACGCGCCATTTAGACGATCTTGAAGAACTGCTAGATCGCTATGAAATTGAGTCGTGTCTGGTGTTGGGCTGGTCGCTGGGCGGCATTTTGGCAATGGAGCTAGCGCTGCGCCGCCCGCAGGCTGTACGCGGCCTAATTTTGGTGGGTACGGCGGCTCGCCCTCGCGGATCTCATCCGCCGGTAACCTGGCAAGACAATGCGATGACGGGCGCGGCAGGTGTGCTGAACTGGGCGCTGCCGGCTCATCCGCTGGTGATCGCCTTGGGCCAAAAGTCTCTTTTTCGCTATCTCATTCGTCAGCATACGCCGGACGCCTATCGCTATTTGGCCCAGCGCGGTGCCCCGGCCTATCTGCGCACCAGCCGCTATGCCGAATCAGCGTTATTTAGCGCTATTCGAGCCGGATACAACCGCTTGCCCGACGTGAGAACGCTGTCGATGCCCAGCCTGATGCTCTGCGGAGAGTGCGATCGCCATATCACCGCCGACTCCAGCCTGGAGACTGCCCGCGCCTTGCCCAACTGCCAGGTTCACTGCTATCCTGACACCGCCCATCTGTTTCCCTGGGAAATCCCGACGCGAGTGAATGACGACATTCGCACCTGGCTGGAGGATCGTCCGGCCATTTGGCAGTAAGCCCAGATAAATCTGCCAGATAAAACAGCTTCTAAACCTGTCAATTGTTTTTGTCGGCCCAGCCGATTTGCTACTGCTTGCCCTACCAAAGAGCTTCATGACCATTCAAACTCCAGACTGGGTAAAACACGCTGTCTTTTACCAGATTTTTCCCGATCGCTTTGCTCGCACCACCCGCAGCGATCTCCCACCCGAAATGCAGGTGCCGCTAGAGCCCTGGGATAAACCGCCGACGCCAGAAGGTTACAAAGGTGGCGATCTCTGGGGGGTAGCTGAGCAGCTAGACTATCTGCAAGATTTGGGTATTACGGCCATTTATTTTACGCCGATCTTTCGCTCAGCCAGCAATCACCGCTACCATACGCACGATTACCACGTGGTCGATCCGCTGTTAGGCGGCGACGAAGCTTTTTCCAACCTGCTGCAAGCGGCTCATGACCGCGATATGAAAGTTGTTTTAGACGGTGTATTCAACCACGCTAGTCGCGGCTTTCACTACTTTAACGACATTTTAGAAAATGGCCCACACTCCCCCTGGGTCAACTGGTTTAAGATACAGGGCTGGCCGCTCTCGGCTTACGATGGCGATAAGCCTGCCAACTACGAAGGCTGGATTGATAACCGCGCGCTTCCCGAGTTTAATCACAATAACCCTCAGGCCCGAGAGTTTATTATGCAAGTGGGTGAGTATTGGATAGAAAAGGGGATTGATGGCTGGCGGCTAGATGTGCCTTTTGAAGTGGAAGCTGAAGGCTTTTGGGTGGAGTTTCGCGATCGCATCAAAGCCATTAACCCCGAGGCTTACATTGTTGGCGAAGTCTGGACAGATGCCCGCCAATGGCTAGACGGCACCCAGTTTGACGGCGTGATGAACTATCTCTTTACTGGGCCAGCGATCGCTTTCACTGCTCAGCAAAACGTAGTCATGCTTTTAGTCGAAAACGTTGACTACTATCCCTACCCGGCTTTAGATGCTAAAGGCTATGCCGAAAAAATTGATGCGCTGCTGGCGCTCTATCCGTGGGAGATTCAGCAAACTCAGCTCAACTTGCTCTCTAGCCACGATATTGCTCGGGTTTTGAGCGTGGTCGGCGAAGATGTGACTAGCATGGAGCTAGCAACGCTGCTGCTGCTGACATTTCCAGGAGCCCCTAGTCTCTACTACGGCGATGAAGTGGGCTTGCCCGGTAAGCTAGACCCTGACTGTCGCCGCACTTTTCCCCAGCCTGAAGACTGGAATCAGTCGCTGCTACAGACCCATAAGTCTCTAATCGCCCTGCGCCGTGCCCACCCAGCCTTACGAGTGGGTAAGTATCAAACCCTAGCCGCAGAAGGGCACTGCTACGTATTTGCCAGAATTTTAGAGGAAGAGATGGTGGTCGTGGCTGTGAATGTAGGCGAGAATGCGGTGCGAATCAGGCTCGCAGATATGGATGTTGAGAGCGGTCAGGTGCTCTATGGTCAGGGAAGTGTAGACTGGTTGGGCGATCGCACTGCCATGCTAGAAATTCCGGCTCGCTCGGGTATGGTGCTGGGCAATAGTTGAGAGATAACAATTTGACAGTAGTTGTCTGGGTCTTCTAGGTGGATATTGTGGCCGCACCTGAGAGTTCTTAGCGTGGCCTGGGTTCTCTGCCCTAGCTGGCAGTGAGCGAGCATATCGCGATTGAGTGCAACGAATTTATGATCTAGTGCGCCTACCAATAGCAGTAGGGGAACTTCAATGCGATGGAGCTTTGGCCAAAGTGAAGGTTGTTGCCCCGTGCTGAATCCCCGTAGGGCGTGAGAGAGTTCGATGGGGTTGTTGTTTTGACGACGCTGAAGCATGGTGCTGTAGCGGTCTGGAAACTTTTTGAGGCTGGTGAAGAGTGGGTTCCTGTACCACTGGTCTAGAAAGTCAGGGAGGGGAATAGTGGCTAGCTGGTGGGAGATCGCCTCATCTTGTTTCACTCTCTCTTGCCGCTCCTGGGCTGTCTTGAGTCCGGGCGAGGCCGACTCCAAAACCACGCGAGTCAGCCGCTCAGGAAAATGGCAAGTGAAATAGAGCGCCAGCCGTCCGCCCATTGAGTAGCCCAGTAGATGAGTTTGAAAGATCTCAAGGTGAGTGAGCAAGTTTAAGAGTACCTGGGCAGTAGCCGGGAAAGTATAGCAGCCGGGCTTAGTTAACGTCTGACCGTGACCGGGAAGATCAGGCATGATGCAGTAAAAGTGTTCGCTGAGCGCAGGCAATAGCGTCGTGAAGTCTGCGTGGCTGCCCAGAAACCCGTGAAGCAGCAGCAGGGGTGGATTGGCTGAATCTCCATCAACGGTGTAGTAGAGGGTGTGGTTTTCGCAGATGAAATGGGGCATAGCGTCCTACAGCGAATTGAGGAGGGTTTTTCTCTGATGGGCGCTTTGCTTGCGATCGCACACTACTTCCAGCACCCGAACCCCCTGCGTCGGCATGATCCTAATTCGGTCCACAAAATCTTCAGCCTGGTTTACCCGCCGATGCTCTACGCCGTAGGTTTTACATAGGAGAGAAAAATTCACCGACTGTGGAGTGACGAAATATTTTTCAAATTCGGGCTCGAACTGAGAGATTGGCAACGTTTCAAAAATGCCGCCGCCCTGATTGTTGATCAATACAATGGTCAGATGACCTTCTAGCTGAGAGACATTGAGAAATCCGTTGGTGTCGTGAAGTAGCGCTAGGTCGCCTGTGAGCAGTACGGTCGGGCCGCTGCGGTGAGCCAGGCCCATAGCGGTAGAAAGCGTGCCGTCGATGCCGTTGGCACCCCGGCTGAAAACGGGCTGAATTTGGCGATCGCCCGGTCGCCAAAAATATTCGACATCGCGCACGGGCATACTATTGGCAATAAAGAGAGGCGTATGGTCAGGCAGATACTGCGAGAGCAGCCAAACCACCTGACTTTCGACGAGAGCGGTTTCGCTACCCAGCCGATTGTCTAACGCTTCGCGAATGTTTTTTTCATAGGCCAGCCAGCGCTCATTGTAAGGATTGAGGGACTCGGGCTGAGGCCGATTGCGAGCCAACCCAGAGAGCGTTTCGATATCTGTTGTCCAGAAGTGCGTCGGGCCGTGGAGCGGGTCGAGATTGCGCTGTGAACCGATTACCCAGCGCTGAGGCTGAACCTTCTGTAGCCACTGACGCAAGACCGGGCTAATCGGCAATGCTCCCAATTGAACAACCTGCTGAGGAATCAGCGCATCTGCTCGCGATTGATTTCTCAAGATGATGTCGTAAGTAGAAATTAGAGAAGAATTGAGGCGGCTGTAGTTGCGTAAAGGAGAGAGCCCTGCTGCCAGTACAGGCCAACCCAGCAAGTCAGACAGGTCGCTGACGGCGGCGCAGTATTCCTGCGGATTTTTTGGCGTGGCTGGCCCAGCAATGATGATTCCCTGTGAGCCCTGCTGCCAGCCTAAAAGAGAGAGATAGGGCGTTTGCTCAATCGCCGCTGTCGGTGGCGTCACGGCCCTGAAAAACTGGTCTGAATTAAAGGTGGTGGCAATGCCTGCGGTTTTACCATCTGGCAGGGGGGCTAGCGGATCGCGAAAGGGGCAGTTGAAGTGGATGGGGCCGGGCTGGTCAGCGATCGCACTTCCCCAACCGCTGACCAAAGCCTGCCGCAAATAAGCCAGCATCTCCGCTTCTGCCACCGGCACTGCCAGCTCCGCATAGCGCTTAGTAAAGCTGCCAAAGAGCTTTTGCTGATCAATCGTTTGGCCCGAGGCGCAGTCTCTCAGCTCGGGCGGTCGATCTGCTGTGAATATCAGCAGAGGCACCCCGCTTTCGTAGGCTTCAATCACAGCCGGGTAGAAATTAGCGCCTGCCGTCCCCGACGTGCACACCAAAACCACCGGACAAAACTGCCGTTTAGCGCAGCCCAGCGCAAAAAAAGCGGCTGAGCGCTCGTCTAAAATCGGCAGCGTCTCAATGGCCGGGTGTCTGGCCAGGGCCAGCGTCAGTGGCGTGGACCGCGAGCCGGGGCAAACGATGGCAGTTTGCAAGCCCAGCCGAGCCAGGGTTTCAGCGGCAACCGAGGCCCACAGGCTGTTGGTATTGCGAAAATCAATCGGAAAATTAGCCGAAGAGTCGGTTGGCATTGCCTCTAAACCAGTGCGCTGAGTAGCGTCTGCAATTTTAACTTGATTTCTGCTAGCTCTTTGGCAGGTTCTGATCCGGCGACAATCCCGGCTCCGGCGTAAAGCCTGGCCTTACAGCCATCGATTAGCGCAGAGCGAATGCCGACAATAAATTCGCTGTTGCCCTGCGTATCTATCCAGCCCAGGGGCGCGGCGTAGAGTCCCCTGTCAAAGGCTTCGTGCTGGCCAATTAGCTGACAGGCCGCTTGCCGAGGAACGCCTGCGACGGCGGGGGTGGGGTGGAGCTTAGCAAGAATATCCAGTGGGGGGATTGTCTGCGGGCTTAGGGCAGCGCTGAGGGGGGTGTGCAAATGCTGAATATGCAGTAGCTGAAGCAGCTGAGGGACAGCGCTGTACTGAGGATCGAGGCCGAGCGATCGCAGCTGACGCGCCAAGAATTCTACCACCACCCGATGTTCATACCGTTCTTTATCGCTGTGTAACAAAGTGTAAGCCAGCTGCGCATCTAGCTCGGCGGTGGTGCCCCGAGAGGCCGATCCCGCTAGCGCGTCAGTGGTCAGCTGACCGCCGGTAATGCTCAGCAGGCGCTCGGGGCTGGCCCCAATAAAAGACTGCCCCTGGCCGTTGCCCACTGAGAATACGGTGCAGTCAGGGTGATTTTGACGGAGGGTTTGGAGCGATCGCACCACATCTACTGGCTGCGAAGCTACTACGTCCATTACGTCTGCTAGCACTACCTTATGCAATTGGCCTGCCTGAATTTGCCGCAGCACTGCCCTCACCGTATGTTCAAAACTATCTACCCCTTTAGCAACCTCCTTTTGAGACACCGCTGCTGGGTTTCCTGGGGAGTCAAGAAGTGAGTCAGCCGTCATCAGCTGCTTCAGCTGCCGATCAATTCGC
>JBBSNR010000136.1:0-7458 GCA_038260635.1 Phormidesmidales cyanobacterium | reverse complement strand
CTAAACGACTCAAAAACAAAATCGCTCCGTGCTGTAAGGGCAGGTAACATCAACCATATTAGCCACGCCTTTGAGCACTTGCAGCAGCTACAGTGGTATTTCCCATAATTCCTTACGCAAATTGCGCCTAGCCATGTCCTCTATAGAATCTAATGATCGTCTGATGATCATTCTTATCTGCGCTGTGCCGTTTGCGGCGCTACTCTACTGCGGCCTGGTGATCGGCACCATGCTTGTCTTTCCTGCGGCCAAAGCCTATCCTCTCGTCTTTGGCGGCATTTTCGCCATGATTCCTTTGGTGACAGGCGCGGCTATTTGGATTGGCCCTTTCAGAAAATAGAAAATAGAGAACAGAGGCTACTCAATGACACAGCAGCCCGCTCTCATTTTAAGGCCGAACAGGCTGTAAGACCGTTCGCAGTCCTAGCAAAATTAGCCCCATGCTGACGATCATCCAGGGCGTCACCGGTTCTGCAAAGAACAACCATGCCAAAAGCGCAACCCAAACTGGCACACCGCTATAGACAATACTGGTAGATTTGGTCGGGCCAATGCGCTGAGTGCTCAGTGTAAACAGCAGATAGCCAATACCCGAAGCGCCAATGCCCATGTAAAGTATGCCCAGAACAGACTGCCATGAGAGAATGGGCCAGCCTGTCTGCGCCAGCTCTGGCAACACCAACACCAACAGCTGCGCCACCCCAAAGAGCGCTCCATAGTAGCTCATCGCCAACCCGCTGTAGCGCCGCCCCAGGTGCCGTAGCAAAATCGAATAGCAGGCCCAGCAGAGAACCGCACACAGCATCAGCAGATCGCCCGCATTAAACTGAAGCTGTAGCAGCGCAGATAGGTTGCCGTTGGTAAGCAGGATAAGGACGCCGATGATGGCGATCGCTCCCCCCAAATAATTGCGCAGCGCCAGCGTCTCCTTCAGCACCACCGCTGCCAAAAAACCAGTCACCACTGGATTAAAAGCATTGATAATCGCTGAATTAGCCACTGCCGTATATCGCAAACTAGAAAAGAAGAAAAAGTGATAGCCCACCACGCCAAAGGTGCCAAGTAAAAAGAGACAGATTTTGTCCGCTAGAGAAGCCTTTTCTATGCGCTGCCCAATGTCTCCGCGCTGCCACACTAAAAGCTGCAAAAAGGCGCTGGCAATCACGTAGCGCAGCAGCGTAATCAGCAGCGGCCCCATTTCGTCTGTTGTGTACTTGCCGGCAATAAAGCTGCCCGCAAAGAGTAAGCTAGTCAAGATTGCTAACAGCCCCTGCCCCCAGATAGTATTTTGCTTTTTCATGCTGGTTTGAGGGGTACTCCTGCTGTAGAACTACTGCCATTTAGCCATTTTAGAAGAATGAACCCGATTGCCATAGCTGTGTTTGATATTGATGGTGTGGTGCGAGATGTGGGCGGGTCTTATCGAAGGGCGATCGCTGACACCGTAGAGCACTACACCGATGGCAGCTACAGGCCCACCCTAGAAGACATAGACCAGCTCAAAAGCGAGGGCATTTGGAACAATGACTGGGAAGCGTCTGAAGCGATGATCCAACGATACTTCCAGCGTCAGAACCAGGCGCAACCTGAAATCAGCTATGAAGAGATCGTTGATTTTTTCCAGCGGCGCTATCGGGGCCCCGATACTGAAGACCCCGATCAGTGGACGGGCTACATTGCCAGCGAACCCCTGTTGATGGATAGGGCGTATTTGCAGACATTGTCCCAGTCGGGTATTCCTTATGCCTTCTTTAGCGGCGCGACTCGGGGGTCTGCCAGCTTTGTTCTTCAGCGACGAATGGGTTTAAACGAGCCCATTTTAATCGCTATGGAAGACGCGGCGAGTAAACCTGACCCCACGGGTCTGATGATGGCCGTGCAGCAGGTAGAAGCCCGACAGCCTGGCGCTCAGAAAATGCCTGTTCTCTATGCAGGCGATACGGTTGCTGATATGAAAACTATCGCCGCTGCCAAAGCACGGTTTCCTGAGCGCCAGTGGTTCGCGATTGGCATTTTGCCGCCCCATGCCCAGCAGGATATTGCCTACAAATCTGACTATACAGAAAAGCTCAGGGCTGCCGGAGCAGCTGTTGTTTTAGAAAGTGTTCAGCAGCTTACCGCTGAATTAACTCAGAGTTTGCCTTAGCTAAATACAGTTTGTCCGTCTGGATTAATCAGGCTTTTGAATGATTTGGCTATCCTTTGTACCCTTGCTGCAAAGGGCCCGATTAAGCGATCGCAAACCCCGTATGCGGCCTAACTGATGGCTCGTGAAAACCCAGTACAATGTCTGACTTTGGAATACCCGCTTCAACCAGTTCGGTAGCAACTCCTTCTTCTGTCCCGTCGCGCTGTACCCAAACCTTACCATTGCGGATTTCGATGTGAATAAGACAGCCGTGATAGTGACACTGACGATCCCACCCTTCGGACAGGATTGCATACTGATCGCTATCTGAATCAAAAGCAGTCAGATTACGCACATCGACATTGGCGTAGGCAATTTGAGCGTAAGGTGTAAGGACATTTCGGATAATCTGACGATATTTCTCTAGGGTATCCATCGAGTAATGACCTCCTCTTTAGGATCGAAAGAAACAAGCCTCAAAACATTTCGCTCTAGCAGCATTTTTCCTATCTCTTCTTCAAAAATATCGACGTAAACCATTTCCCGAATAGCAAGATAAAGTGTTCGATCTGGCTCAATGATACTTAGGGCATTCTGATATAGAACAAACTGGCCCAGAGCATTTTCTAAATCTCTGACTTCGGATGGGCCGACAAAGCTCTTGATCTCGATAGCGATCTTTTCCGAACCTTTCTCTGCGGCTAGCAGTTTTTCAGCACCCAGGTCGACAAACAAGTCTTTTCTCCCTAAACGTAGTCTTAGCGGATCTTGAGTAATTGTCCAACCATCTTTGACTAGAGCGTTTTTGGCGACGTCGTGATATATGTCTTTTGCTGGCATAGCTGCCCTTCTATGAGTAGAAAAAATGAGGAGATTGTCAGGCATTGGTGGATGAAACCCTTTTCGCCTCGACTTTGTGGATTTTCTCTGGAAAGTCGAGGCGATTCTCTGAAGACGCTCCGCGATTCCCCTGGGGAGATGCTTTGCGATTCTCTTGCAGAGACGCTCCGCGATCGCGCACCTCCAAAAACACCAGCAGCGCATTCACATCCGCCGGATTCACCCCGCCAATCCGCGTTGCCTGTCCGACGGTCAGGGGCTTGACCTTGTTTAGCTTTTCACGAGACTCCATAGACAGCGTCTCTATCGTCATGTAGTCGAGATCTTGTGGCAAAGGCCGACTGGTCTGGCGAGAAACCGAGTCGATCTGATTTTGCTGACGCTGGATGTAGCCTGAGTACTTGATATCTATTTCAGCGCCTTCTTTCTCAGCGCGAGTTAGATCGAGATTGCCCAGCCCGTAAGATTCCAGGTGTTCGTAGTGAAACTTTGGGCGGCGAATGAGATCGGCGAGTGTAACCGACCCTTTGATGCGCTGCTGCGTGTCGGCGTAAATTTGTTGGCCCATAGCGTCGTGTTCTTTGACTCTGTTAGTATGCAGCCTCTCTTTTTCGGCGACGATGTTGGCTTGTTTTTGGGTGTAGAGGTGCCAGCGGCGATCGCCAATCAGCCCAATCTCTCTGCCCAAAGGCGTCAGCCGCTGGTCAGCATTATCCGAGCGCAATATCAGGCGATACTCCGATCGGGAAGTCAGCACCCGGTAAGGCTCACGCAAATCTTTAGTGCAGAGATCGTCAATCAGCGTACCCAGATAGCTGCCCTCACGCGGAAAAACAATCATCTCCTGACCTTTTACTAACCGCGCAGCATTGATGCCTGCTACTAGCCCCTGACCCGCTGCTTCTTCGTAGCCAGTGGTGCCGTTGATTTGCCCAGCGCAGAACAGTCCCTCGACCTGCTTAGTCATTAAGGTGGGAAAGCACTGAGTCGCTGGAATATAGTCGTAATCCACTGCGTAAGCCGGACGAAGCATCACGCAGTTTTCTAGACCAGGAAGGGTCTTCAGCATTGCGCCTTGAAGAGATTCGGGTAGCCCGGTCGAAAAGCCCTGGATATACAGCTCAGGAAAGTCCCGGCCTTCGGGCTCAATGAAAATTTGGTGACTCTCTTTGTCAGCAAATCGAACAATTTTGTCTTCTATGCAGGGACAGTAGCGCGGGCCTTTGGCCTCCACCCAGCCGCCGTAGACCGGTGATAGATGAAGATTGTCGCGGACTAACTTGTGGGTCGCGGCAGTGGTGCGAGTCATGTAGCAGGGGATTTGTTCGCGCTCCTGCCATACCTCAGGGTCAAAGCTAAACCAGCGAACGTCTGCGTCACCGGCCTGCTCCTCTAGCTGGCTGTAGTCTACCGATCGCTTGTCTACCCGAGCAGGTGTGCCTGTTTTTAGCCGCCCAGTTTCAAAGCCTAGTCGATTAAGGGTTTCACTCATGCCAATGGCAGCAGGTTCACCGGCTCGGCCTGCGGAGAGAGACTTTTTGCCCACCCAAATCGTACCGTTTAGAAAAGTGCCGGTTGTCAGGATGATCGCTTTGCAGCCAAACGTCATGCCAAAGTGAGTTTCCAGGCCAATGATCTCACCGTTTTTGCCCAGCACTAAGTCAGTCGCCATGCCTTCGCGCAGCACCAAGTTTTCCTGATTTTCGACGACCGATTTCATGACAGCGGCGTACTCGCGCTTATCGGTTTGAGCCCGCAGCGCCCAGACAGCGGGGCCTCTGGAGCTGTTGAGGATGCGCTTTTGCAGATAGGTGCGATCAGCGATTTTGCCAATTTCGCCGCCCAGGGCGTCTACTTCGTGGGCGAGCTGCGACTTGGCCGGGCCACCGACTGCCGGGTTGCAGGGCTGCCAGGCGATGCGATCCAGGTTCATCGTTAGCAGCAGCGTATGGCAGCCTAGCCGCGCTGACGCCAGGGCCGCTTCACAACCGGCGTGACCGGCACCGACCACAATCACATCAAACTCGTCTGAAAAAGAGACGCTCATACCTTACCGGGCTCTGTACTGGTTCCTATTCTAGCGATTGATAGGCGCAGTCTATGCTTCGTGGCAGGTAAACCCTTTCTTAATACACACAAGATAAACCAGTGATGCAGTACGCTGGCTTACGAGCGATCCATAGTGGGCCAAATCAACCATTCTCGCCTGCTATCAAACTGAGCTATCTATGCCGGGCTAAATCGCCAAATCCTTTATATACAGGTAGCGCTATGCTCTCTCCTCAACTGGTCGCCTTTGATTTTGATGGGGTTATCTGTGACGGGCTGATCGAATATTTTCAAACGGCCTGGCAGGCTTACTGTCAACTCTTTGAACCGGATCGCCGTCAGCCGCCTGATGGACTTGCCGAAAAGTTTTATCCGCTGCGCCCGGTGGTCGAGACAGGGTGGGAGATGCCGGTGCTGGTGCAGGCGTTGGTTCAGGGCGCGAGCGAGGCGCAGATCTTGGCAGAATGGCCGCAGATGGCTTTGCCTTATTTGACGGCAGCAGGGCTGACGAAGGCGCAGTCAGTGCAGGCTCTAGACGGGACACGCGACGCCTGGATTGAGCGAGATTTGTCTAGCTGGCTGGCGCTGCATCGTTTTTATCCGGGGATGATTGACCGGCTGTGTGAACTGTTGGCAGGGGGACCGCCGATATATATTGTCAGTACTAAAGAAGGTCGGTTTATTTCGGCGCTGCTGGAGCAGAGCGGGCTGGCTTTTCCGAGCGATCGCATCATCGGAAAAGAAGCCAAACGCCCCAAATACGAAACGCTTCGTCTGCTAAAGGCCGAGCACTCAGTCACGCGCATTTGGTTCATTGAAGACCGTCTGCCCGCCCTAAACGATGTTAAAGCGCAAGCCGATCTCACTGACGTGCAGCTTTTTTTAGCGGACTGGGGCTACAACTTAGCGCCTGACAGAGACGCTGCCAACAAAGACTCACGAATTCAGCTACTATCGTTGCAGCAAGTAGTACAAGGGTTCGACAAGTGGCGCTAGTCAGTCATGCTTGATCTCACTAAGCTCGCCCGCCAGATGCAGGGCATTAGCGATCACCTTACGCAGGAGGCCGATGCCGCTCGCCGTCGGGTTGAGATTGCGCAGCTGTTGATGAGTCAGGCGACTGACAGGCAGCAAACGCTGGTCGATCAGCTGGTGGAGGGACGCGATCGCCTCCTTTTTGCCGCTGCCGAACCCATCGAACCGCTAGATACAAAGATCGCTCTAAGTACCGCACCCGTCGCGCATAGCGTCATCTCTTCAGACGGGTCGCAAATTTCGCCGAGTCACCACGAGATCGCCTACTGCTATTTGCTGAATATCAGCCGCGTGATCATTCACTACGGTCAGAGCCGCTATCCCACGCTCGACAGCCTGCCCGAAGTCATCTATCGCCCCGAAGACCTCTACGCCTCTCGGCAGTGGGGCATTCGCACCGAAGAGTGGATGGGCTATAAACGCACCGCAGCCGAAGCGGTGATGCTGGGTGAGTTAGGGCTTGAAACTGCTGCCAGCCAGGATGCAGATGTGCCTGCTTTGGCGCTGACTGATGGCTCGTTGATCTATTGGTTTTTGGAGCAAATTCCGGTGGCGGCTCGCGATGAGATATTGCTGCCTGTTTTGGAGTCTTGGGAACAGCTGCGCAGCGCCCGAGTGCCGGTGATGGGCTACATCAGCGCCTCTCGCAGCGGCGAGGCTTTGAATTTTCTACGTTTGCAAGCCTGCCCTTTCGATACGCCTGACTGTATGAGCAATTGCGAGCACCAGCGCAATCAGGCTCCCTGTCAGTCCTTTTCACCGCTGCGGGATGTTACCCTCTGGTCAACTGCTTTATCGCCGGGAGAGCGCGGGCCGCTGTGGAAGAGTTCGGCAGATATTTTGAGCTGCTACGGCGACCATGCGGTGTATTTTTGCTATGTGCATGTGGGGGCTGAGGTGGCGCGGGTAGAGTTTCCAGAATGGGTGGTGAAAGATAGTGAGCTGCTCGATACGGCCTTGAGCTTGATGCTGGCTCAGGTGCAAAAGGGGTTTGGCTATCCGGTGGCGCTGGCAGAAGCGCATAATCAGGCGGTGGTGAGAGGGGGCGATCGCACTCGCTTTTTCACCCTACTAGAGCAACAAATGATCCGCGCTGGCCTCAAGAACGTCGGCACCTCGTTTAAGGAAGCGCGTAAGCGGGGTAGCATTGCTTGAGGGGTGATTGCTTAATAGGTATATAAGTCAGCGTCCCTTTAGCTGTAATGATGTTTTCAGCCCGTGCGATTAAGATGTAGCTGACGTGGTTTTTGAGGGTTGGGCTGTGCGATCGCTTACTCGGATTACTTCAAGCCCAGATGTAATGGGCGGCAAGCCCTGCATTCGAGGAATGCGCGTCACGGTAGGGGCTCTCTTAGGGTTGATAGCAGCCGGTAGAACAGAAGAAGAAATTCTGGCGGCTTATCCGT